>NZ_AJKQ01000029.1:0-101731 GCF_000257455.1 Streptococcus oralis SK610 | reverse complement strand
TATCGGTGAGTGCTAGCCAATCTGCTTCAGCGAGCGCCAGCCAGTCAGCCTCAGCCAGCGCGAGCCAATCCGCTTCAGTAAGCTCTAGTCAATCTGCGTCGGCAAGTTCGAGCCAATCCGCTTCAGCGAGCGCAAGTCAATCAGCCTCAGTAAGTTCAAGCGAATCAGCCTCAGCGAGCGCTAGTCAATCCGCTTCAGTCAGCTCCAGCCAGTCTGCATTGGTCAGCTCCAGTGAATCTGCATCAGCGAGCGCCAGTCAATCAGCGTCTGCAAGTTCTAGTGAGTCTACATCGGTGAGCGCCAGTCAATCGGCGTCTGTAAGCACAAGTCAGTCTGCATCGATCAGCTTCAGCCAGTCTGCCTCAGCGAGCTCGAGCCAGTCTGCTTCGGTGAGCGCCAGTCAATCGGCCTCAGTAAGTTCGAGTGAGTCAGCATCGGTGAGCGCAAGTGAATCCGCCTCAGCGAGCGCCAGCCAATCCGCATCAGTAAGCGCAAGTGAGTCAGCATCAGCAAGTGCGAGCCAATCTGCCTCAGCGAGCGTTAGCCAGTCAGCGTCAGTGAGTGCAAGTCAATCCGCCTCAGCGAGCGCAAGTGAATCTGCTTCAGCAAGTTCGAGCCAATCTGCATCGGCAAGTTCGAGTCAGTCAGCGTCTGCAAGCTCCAGCGAATCCGCTTCATTGAGTGCCAGTCAATCCGCCTCAGTAAGCTCCAGCCAATCAGCGTCAGTGAACGCCAGCCAGTCTGCCTCAGTAAGCTCAAGCCAGTCCGCTTCGGTGAGCTCCAGCGAATCCGCTTCAGTAAGTTCGAGCCAGTCTGCTTCAGTAAGCTCGAGTCAGTCAGCTTCGGTAAGTTCGAGCCAGTCTGCTTCAGCGAGCTCGAGCCAGTCAGCTTCTGTCAGCTCAAGCGAATCGGCTTCAGTAAGCGCGAGCCAATCAGCCTCAGTAAGCACAAGTGAATCAGCCTCAGCGAGCGCTAGCGAATCAGCTTCAGTAAGCTCAAGTCAGTCAGCCTCGGTAAGTTCGAGCCAGTCCGCGTCAGTAAGCTCAAGTGAATCAGCTTCAGTCAGCGCAAGCCAATCAGCTTCAGTAAGCTCGAGTCAGTCAGCCTCAGTCAGCGCCAGTCAGTCCGCGTCAGCGAGCGCTAGTCAATCCGCTTCAACAAGTACTTCAACTTCTGCAAGTATGCTAGCAGCCGAGTTAGCATTGGAAAGTGCTTCGATCTCAGCAAGTACATCAGTGAGCGAATCTACTTCAACGAGCGCATCACTCTCAGCTAGCATGTTAGCCAGCGAATCGATTCTAGAAAGTGCTTCGGTTTCAGCAAGCATGTCAGCGAGCGAGTCAACGTCGATTAGCACTAGTCTTTCGACTTCAGATTCTATTAGTAGATCTGCGTCAGCAAGTGCTCTGGTATCTACTTCAACAAGCACCTCTCTCTCAATGGCCAGCATTGCAAGCCAAGGTCAATCCGCTTCAAGCAAGCCGAAACAAGTCTTGCCAAATACAGGAGCGTCGACTTCGGTAGCATCTGCTTTGTTGGGAGCATTGGCAGCTGTGACAGGTATCGGTCTTCTTGCCAAGAAGGATCAGAATGACGATCAAGAAAGTCATTGATAAGATATAAAAATCAATGAATAAATAGTAAAATGGAAAACCTTTGAAAACATGATTTTTCAAAGGTTTTTTTCTATATGTGAGAAGAGGGAAATCCTCTTTTGAGTTTGAAATAAACTAGGGGAAAAGGTATAATAGGAAGGTGAGATAATCATCGAAAAAATCAGAACTATAGTAGTAGAAAAGTAGCCAAAAGAATGTGAAAAGAAAAGGGGACGAAATGAAAAAAGAGCTTCAAAAAGCCATTGTACTCGGTGGTGATAATGCATATATGGACAAGATTGAGACAACAATCAAGTCAATCTGCGCCCATAACCGAGCAGTGACTTTTTATGTTTTCAATGATGATTTGCCATCAGAATGGTTTCAGCTCATGGAGAGACGTTTAGAACCTCTAGCCTCAAAAATCGTCAATGTCAAGATTAGTCATCAAGGTTTGAAAGAGTATAGTTTGCCACTAGCCCACCTAAGCTATGCAACTTTCTTTCGTTATTTTATTCCTCAGTTTGTTAGCGAAGATCTAGCCTTGTACCTGGATTCGGATATCATCGTTAGATCAAACTTAGATGAACTCTTTTTAGAAGACATGGCAGACTGGCCAGTAGCTGCTGTCGCAGATGCTCTAGTTCCTAGCACTTTTAATGCAGGTGTCTTGCTGATTAATGTGGCTCTCTGGCGTCAAGAAAAGGTGACGGAGCACTTGTTGAGCTTGACAGACCAACTGCATGACCAAGTTTTTGGCGATCAGGGCGTGTTAAATCACCTCTTTGAAGGTCGTTGGAAATCGCTGCCAGCTACCTATAATTTTATGGTTGGTATGGATACAGTGGCTCGAAATTACCAGATGGATTCTTGGTATAGGGATTCTCTTGCTACTGAGAAGACAGCCAAGATTATCCATTATACAGGGGACAAGCCTTGGTACCAAATCAACCTCAACCGTTTCAGGGAGGACTGGTGGTTTTACTACGGACTAGAGTGGTCTGATATTGTCATGAAAAAATGTGATTTCCATAAAGGATTGGCATCTTTAGTTCAAGCTCCCCAGTATGCGACCGCTATTTTTACCAATACGTGTCACATAGAGAGAATCGAACACCTGATCCAAGAACTGCCCGATGTAGAGTTCTCTATCCTAGCTCATACCAATTTTGCGCCGGAAATCATGAATTTGCAATCGCACCTGAACGTACGCCTCTATCCTTACTTTAATCCCATGAATGTCAAAAAGGTCTTGGAAAAGATTGACTTTTACTTGGATATCAATCATGAGGATGAAATTGCAAACATTATCCAAGAGGTGCAGCAAAGAGAAATCCCTATATTTGCTTTTGAAACCACTAGTCATGACTCGAGTGGTTACAGTCACGTATACTCACCAGCAGCCGTAGATCAAATGATCGAGTCTATCCGCACGCTTTTGGAATCAAAGAAGCAGTCGTTGTAAACTGAAGGAAACTAAATGAAAAAAACAATTGTTCTCGCAGGAGATTATGCCTATATTCGCCAGATTGAAACAGCGCTCAAGTCTCTCTGCTACCATAATAGCCATGTCAAGGTCTATATCTTTAATCAGGATATTCCTCAGGAGTGGTTCCGCGCTCTCAGACCGATAGTAGAGCAAATGGGCGGTGAATTAGTGGATGTCAAGATGCTTGGCGCCCAGTTTCAGATGAACTGGAGCAACAAACTGCCCCATATCAATCATATGACCTTTGCCCGTTACTTTATTCCTGATTTTGTCGAAGAGGACAAGGTTCTTTACTTGGACAGTGATTTGGTAGTGACAGCTGATTTGACGGCTCTCTTTGAAATGGACTTAGGAGAAAACTACCTGGCTGCCGCGCCATCTTGTTTTGGAGTTGGGGTTGGTTTTAATGCAGGTGTACTCTTGATCAATAACAAAAAATGGCGGGCAGAATCTGTGAGACAAGAGCTAGTTGAGTTGACGGAGCGGGAACACCAACATGTGAGTGAAGGAGACCAGTCCATCCTCAATATGCTCTTTCATGACAGCTATGCTCCTCTGGATCAGAACTATAATTTCCAGATTGGTTTTGATAGTGGGGCTGCCTCACATGGACATGAGTTCATCTTCCAGATTCCCCTAGAGCCCCTGCCAGCCATCTTGCATTTCCTTTCTCAAGACAAACCTTGGAACACTCATTCGGTTGGGCGTTTGCGTGAGGTTTGGTGGTACTATCATCTGATGGAGTGGTCGGTCATTACTGAAAAATGGCGTCAGGCTGGAATTGACTATCCAGTCACAGTCTATCAGCCAGCTATGTCTTGTGTTAATTTGACTAACTCCTGGCATCTTGAGAAAATCGACTATCTGGTTCAAGCCTTGCCAGAGGTGCATTTCTACATTGCAGCCTATACGACGATGGCACCGGAACTCATGCTCTTGTCACGTTTTGAAAATGTGACTCTCTATCCCAACACCTTTCCCCTCTTGGTTGAGAAACTGATCCAGCAGGCAGATGTCTACCTTGATATTAACCACGATGACAAGTTGAGTGTTGTTTATGACTATATTTCACGCTTTGAGAAACCAATCTTGACTTTTGACAATACCCAGTCGCGGGAACTGCCTGAAAGTGCCTATGCAGGTATTTTCTCAGCAGAAAGACCAGAAGAAATGGTGGCTACTTTGAAGGCTTATCTGAACGAGAAAACTCATGAAAACTGAGATAGAGATTTGAATGTGCTAAGATAAAAAGGCTGGATTGGCCCCGTGTGACAGGACAGAAAGATAAAAAGAAAAGGAGGAGCTAGTGAAAGAATTTCGTTCATCGATAGCGGTAAAAAAAGGGATGCGCACCCTATTTTTGCTTTTTATTTATGTGCTCGGGAGTCGTCTGGCTCTTCCTTTTGTTGACCTCAATAGTCAGGATTTTCTCGGAGGAAGCGCAGCCTATCTGGACTTTTCAGTAGCCCTGACTGGTGGAAATCTTCGCAGCCTCTCTCTCTTTTCCATCGGGCTTTCACCTTGGATGTCAGCTATGATCTTGTGGCAGATGTTTTCCTTTTCAAAGAAACTGGGCTTAAACTCAGTTTCTTCGGAAGTCCAGGATAGACGGAAAATGTACTTGACGTTAGGGATTGCCTTGATTCAGGCCTTGGCCTTGACTACAAACCTTCCTGTCCAAGCTCCCTACAATCCCTTCTTGGTCTTTCTCCTCAATACCAGCCTTTTGGTTGCGGGGACCTTCTTCTTAGTTTGGCTGTCAGACATCAATGCATCTATCGGAGTTGGAGGCCCTGTCGTCATTTTATTGGCAAGTATGGTGGCTTCACTCCCTCAGGACATCATCCAATCGGTCCAAGTTCATACGATCTCTCCTTGGTTGCTTTTCCTGTTGCTGATACTTGGCGTCCTCTTTACCTATCTAGTTGTTCTCTTTTACCGAGCTCGATACCGCATCCCTATCAATAAAATCGGGCTCCATTCTCGCTTTAAACGCTATTCTTATCTGGAAATCATGCTCAATCCTGCAGGTGGCATGCCTTATATGTATGTGATGAGTCTCATGAGCTTACCTTCCTATCTCTTGATCTTGCTTCAACATCTGGATAAGGGCAATCCTCTCTACCCTACCATACTGGAGCAGTATGCGATGGGGAAACCTTTGTGGATTTATGCTTATATCCTTATCCTCTTTGTCTTTAGCATTGCCTTTGCTTTTGTCAATGTGAGTGGTCAACAGATTGCAGATCGGATGAAGCAATCAGGAGATTACATCTACGGAGTCTATCCCGGTGAGGATACTAGTCGCTTTATCAATCGCTTGGTTCTCCGATTTGCTCTGATAGGTGCAGTCTTTAACGTTATCTTGGCTGGACTTCCGATCTTGTTTGTCTTGAAGGATGAGAGTCTGTTAAAAGTCAGCATGATTCCCGGACTCTTTTTAATTTTGAGTGGCATGCTCTTTACGATTCACGACGAACTGCAGGCGCTCAGATTAAATGAAAGGTATCGGCCACTATTCTAGGAGGTTTTGATGTATTACTTTATCCCGGCTTGGTATGGCAAGGAGCGTCCCTGGCATGCTGATTTGACACCTTGGTATTTTTCTCATTTTAAGCTAGAATTTGATGACACCTTCAATCAGATTCGCTTGATGCAACACCAAGGGGTCCCTGCACAGGTCCTCCTTTTGTCCTATCAGCCTCATCTTCGCTATTTTCTCCATCGCCAAGGTATTTTAGAAGCACAAGTTTATTCCTTATTTGATGAATTGCAGGATTTTCATGAGATTCGACCGCAGGTCTTGCAGCTCAGAGATATTGAGTGGGAAGAGGACTGCGAGTTTGTTTACAGTCCCTTTACCATTTTAGTTTTGAGAAATGGAAAGCCCTATGCTCAGGTGGAGCATGGGATTGAAGGTTTTATCAGTACGATTCAGTATTTCAAGGAAGATGGGCTCTTGTCTGCTAATTACCTGATGGATGATCGGGGGCTGGTTTCCAGTGTGATTTACTACGAAGAGGGTCAGGCTCTCTACCAAGACTATCTCAATCCCAAGGGACTGTGGCAGTTTAGAGAGCACTTGCAAGATGGGGGGCGTATCGAAGTCAATCCTATCTTTGCTTTTCGATTCCAAAAAGAGGCTTACCGAGATATGGGAGAATTGATTGCGGAGTTTTTTGAGAAGAAAATAGCTCAACTCCCCGAGGAAGGAGCGACCTATTTTCTGCCTGCTTGTGACCAGCACAATGACTTCCTTTTAGAACGATTGCCTCACCAAACCACTAAGGTTCTCAGTCTTTTTATCGGACGAAATCCTCAAGAACAATTACCTCAGTTGGCGGATTTGTTGTCTAAGGTGGACCTTGTTCTAGTCGACAGAGAGGACACCTTGCGCTTGGCTCAGTCTGCATTTTCAGAACAAGCAACGACGTTTCGTCATTTATCACCTTTTGATACCCGCTTGGAGCTAGGAAAGAGTCAGACTCGGAAGGAGTCAATCCTCTACTATCAACTGGACTTTGAGCAGGGGATAGAGGACCAAGCGCTCTATCAGGTCTTGCATTTCCTTTCTGAAAACAAGGATACGGAGTTGGTCTTTGGAGCCTTTGCTGCTAGTCAAGAAGAAATGAAACAGCTGGAAACACGTGTTTCTGAGATGGTTGCAGAGCAGTTTCAGGACCAGGAACTGGAAAAGGAAGTTGATTACCAAGGCGCTGAAAATCCGCTTGAGGACAATCGCCATCAGAGCAAGCGCTATTCGTTTGTCAATATGAAGGATGAGTCGGAGTTAATCAAGCAGCTGGAATTTGTTCGTTTGATTGTCGATTTGAACTGTCAGCCTCTTCTTTATACCCAGATAGCGGGGATTAGTGCTGGTATCCCTCAAATCAATAGGGTCAAAACAGAGTATGTCAGCCATCAGAAGAATGGCTATCTGTTGGAAAATACTGCCGATTTTGCTCAAGCTGCCCATTACTATCTCGATAGCCTGCAGGTGTGGAATGATGCTCTGATCCATTCCATCGAAAAGATAAAGGAACACACTGGGGAGCAATTCCTAATCAAGCTAGAAAAGTGGTTGGAGGAGGTGACTCATGGAAAAGAAGTATAAGATCTTGCAAATCGGTCCAGAGGATTGGCGAGATACACTTGCCCTACCAGCCCAACTTGACTGGTATCATGTTCCTCCCAACACACCGTATGCCATCCAGAAAATCATGGATGAGAATGACCTAGATCACTTTCATGCTGTCATTCTCACGGATGGGGCTTACCTAGTAGATTTGTTGCCTTTTGCATCTAGCTTGGAACCCTATACGGTTTTCTATCCAGAACAGTTTGCAAGTCAGGATGAAAGTCTTCAAAACCTCATCAAACAGCACTGCATGCAAGCGATGGACCTGTCAGACAGACAGGGCTTTGTTCGAGACCTTTCCACCTCCCTCTTTGAAGGTGGTTATGGGGACAAGCTGAGCCCAGCTACGATACGGATTCACCCGAGTTTCCAAGGCTCTGTCTCCTATCAAGGATTTGAGCATCTGGAATTAGAAGGTGATTTTGGGAAAACCTATACCCAGCTAGCCTCTTGGGCCTATAATCAGACCGTCCAAGCCCATTCGCCAATCGAACTCTGGCTCGAATATGAAAAGAGTGGACCAGTGGAATTGCGCTTGCGTTTGCGAAAGATCCCAGCAGGATCCATCTCAGAGATAAAACAGGATATTTTCCTTGAGGAAGCAGACTTTGCCTCAGCAATCATTGTGGAGCAAGACTATGACGCTTATCTGAGCATTTCTCTTGAAGCGCGTGGTCAGGGAAAGGTCAACATCGGCAATCTCCACCAACGCTGGAGCCGGAAACAGTTTGGAAAGTTTGTTCTCGGAGGTAATATCCTGCATGACGAAAAACGTGAGGAAATCAACTATTTCTTTCACCCAGGGGATTTCAAGCCACCTCTAGCAGTCTATTTCTCAGGTTACCGTCCGGCGGAAGGCTTTGAGGGTTACTGGATGATGAAGAATCTCAGATGTCCCTTTCTCCTCTTTTCGGACCCTCGATTAGAAGGGGGAGCCTTTTACCTAGGAACTGAGGAATTGGAAGATAAGATTCAAGCAACCATTCAGTACTATTTAGACTATCTAGGTTTGGATAGAAGTGACTTGATCCTATCTGGCTTGTCGATGGGAACCTTCCCAGCCCTCTATTATGGTTCTCACTTTGAGCCCAAGGGAATCGTAGTCGGAAAACCCTTGACCAATCTAGGAACCATCGCACAGCGGGGCCGACTAGAGGCGCCAGGAGTTTTCCCGACCAGCTTTGATGTCTTGCACCTTCAGACAGGAGGAGTGAGCCAAAAAGACATGAAGGACTTGGATCAACGTTTTTGGAGCCGATTTAAACAAGCTGATTTTTCCCAGACGACCTTCGGTCTTTCTTACATGAAGGACGAGGATATGGATAGTGGTGCCTATGACCAGCTAGTGGAGACACTTTGCCAGACAGGAGCTAAGATTTTGTCCAAAGGAACCGCCGGTCGACACAATGATGACACAGGTACAAACGTTGCCTGGTTTATTCATTTTTACAAGATGATACTAGAAGAATACGGAAGAGGTGAGACATGATTATCATCAAGAGAGAGGATATTAGGTGGGGTGAGATGGGAGCCACTTATCTTTATGGTAGCCAGATCACCTATCATGCAGATGGTCACGTTACACTAAAAAATCCTTTGCTGGCTTCAGGTGAAACCCTTAAAACCTGGTTTTCCAGTGTCAACTACCAGGCCACTAGAAGCCAGCCCAGCCTCCCTCTTCTTAAGAAAAATCACACCTACCGTCTCTCTATGAAGATGCAGGTTCAACCGACCAATGGCTTCTATCTCAAACTGACTTTTTTAAACCGTTATGAGGAAATCATCGAGGAGAAGATTGAAAGACAATTTTCTTTTAGCTTCACCTATCCTGAAACGGCCTACACCTATCGCCTTTCCTTGATTAGTGCAGGTTTTGAGGCTCTTGACTTTGTTTCGTTTTCTATTGAGGAGGATGATGGTGTTTAATCGTTTATATCAAGAAAGACAACTGAGAAAGGTCAAGAAACTTTTAAGCCAAATCAACGCCCTCAAAGAAGAGATGGCAGCTCTCAGCGATGGGGAAATGGCTGCAAAGACAGAGGAGTTTCGCCAGCGCCTTGCCCAGGGAGAAACCGTGGATGAGCTATTGGTAGAAGCCTATGCCCTTGTCCGTGAGGCAGATAAAAGGGTCTTGGGTCTCTTTCCCTATGATGTGCAAGTCATGGGAGCCATTGTGATCCACCAAGGAAATGTGGCTGAGATGAATACGGGTGAAGGTAAGACCTTGACTGCCACCATGCCCCTCTACCTCAATGCCCTAACGGGAAAAGGCAGCATGCTGGTCACGACTAATGACTATCTGGCTAGACGGGACGCAAGTGAAATGGGTCCAGTCTACCAATTTTTAGGTCTAACTGTCGGTCTGCCCTTTTCAGAGGATCCAAAGGAGGACTTGACTGCCGAAGAGAAAAGAAAGATCTACACCTCAGATATCGTCTACACGACCAATAGTGTACTGGGCTTTGACTATCTCAATGACAATCTTGCTTCTACTCATGAAGGAAAGTTCCTACCTACATTTAACTATGTTATCATCGATGAGATCGATGACATTCTACTCGATAGTGCCCAAACTCCCTTGATTATCGCAGGTTCTCCCCGCGTCCAGTCTAACTATTATGGGATGATTGATACCCTAGTGACGACCTTGGTTGAGGGAGAAGACTACATCTACAAGGAAGAAAAAGACCAGGTTTGGTTGACCCGAAAAGGTGCCCAGACGGTCGAAGGTTTCCTAGGAATCGATCATCTCTATAAGGAAGAGTATGCTAGTTATGTTCGGCATCTGGTCTATGCTCTCAGAGCCCATACGCTCTTTACCAAGGACAAGGACTACCTGGTTCGAGGGCAAGAGATGGTTTTGCTGGATAAGAGCACAGGGCGTTTGATGGAAATGACCAAGCTTCAAGGTGGTCTCCATCAAGCCATCGAAGCCAAGGAACATGTGAAGCTTTCTCCTGAAACCAGAGCCATGGCTTCAATCACCTACCAGAGTCTCTTTAAGATGTTTCGTAAAATCTCAGGTATGACAGGAACGGGAAAGGTGGCAGAGAAAGAATTTTTCGAAACCTATAACATGTCTGTCATTCGCATTTCGACCAATCGCCCACTTAGGCGAATGGACCATCCGGATAATCTCTATGTGACCCTCCCTGAGAAAGTGTATGCTTCTCTCGAAGCTATCAAGACTTACCACGCCAAAGGCAATCCACTCCTGATTTTTGTCGGATCTGTAGAAATGTCCCAGCTTTACTCGTCCTTGCTCTTGCGAGAGGGGATTTCCCACAATGTCCTTAATGCCAATCATGCGGCGCGTGAAGCCCAAATCATCGCAGAGTCTGGACAGATGGGGGCAGTGACCGTTGCGACTTCTATGGCAGGTCGAGGGACAGATATCAAACTAGGTACAGGAGTCGCAGAATTGGGCGGTTTGATTGTGATTGGTACCGAGCGGATGGAGAGCCGACGAATTGACCTGCAAATCAGAGGTCGTTCTGGCCGCCAGGGCGATCCAGGCATGTCTCAATTTTTCGTGTCGCTTGAAGATGATGTGATCAAAAAGTTCGGGCCGTCTTGGGTTCACGACCTGTATCAAGACTACCAAGTGGAAGATATCAGCAAACCTATCCTACTCAAGGCTCGCAAGTACCGCAATCTCGTCAGAAAAGCCCAAGAGGCTAGTGATAGTGCCAGTCGCTCAGTACGCAGACAAACCTTAGAGTATGCGGAAAGCGTCAATATCCAGCGTCAGATGGTCTACCAAGAAAGAGATCGCTTGCTGGATGGGAGCCGTGATTTAGAGCATATTCTTGAGGACATACTAGCAGACTATACCAAACAAATCTCAGAAAAAGCCTATAGCAGTCCCCAAGAGCTCTTTCACTTCATCGTGACCAATATTAGCTTTGGGATGAGAGAATTACCGGCTGATCTGGATTTAGCTGATGCAGATCAGATTCGGGAGTTACTAGAGA
The DNA here is from genome assembly GCF_000257455.1 of Streptococcus oralis SK610. Lineage (GTDB taxonomy): Bacteria > Bacillota > Bacilli > Lactobacillales > Streptococcaceae > Streptococcus > Streptococcus oralis_CB. Next base: position 90,535 of record NZ_AJKQ01000029.1, on the reverse strand, counting down.
AAATAATAGCCAAGGAAATCGCAGCTAAAAAGGAAGTCCTCCAACCTCACCAGCTTTATGACTCTTTTCTGAGAATATCCATGCTCAAGGCTATTGATGACAACTGGGTTGAGCAAGTCGACTATCTCCAACAGCTCAGTCTAGCAATTGGGAGCCAGTCTGCTTCTCAAAAGAACCCTATCGTGGAGTACTATCAGGAGGCTTATGCAGGCTTTGAAATCATGAAGCAACAAATCCGTACAGATATGGTTCGCAATCTTCTCATGGGGATTGTGGAAGTAACGCCCAAAGGTGAGATTCTCACCCATTTTCCATAAAAAGAGGATCATATGACAATTTACAATATAAATCTAGGAATCGGTTGGGCGAGTAGTGGTGTCGAGTATGCCCAGGCCTACCGAGCAGGGATTTTTAGAAGTTTAGACCTAGCATCTAAGTTTATCTTTACAGACTTGATTTTAGCAGACAATATCCAGCATTTAACGGCCAATATCGGCTTTGCGGATGATCAGGTAATCTGGCTTTACAATCATTTTACAGATATTAAGCTAGCACCGACCAGTGTTACAGTTGACGAGGTCTTGGCCTCTTTTGGTGGCCTTGAGAGTCATAGGGAGCAGGATGGCAAGGTCTTGCGTGTCTACTTTTCAGACGAGGACAAGTTTGTGACCTGCTACTTGGTAGACTCGGCTAAGAATCTGGTGCAGCATGCAGAGTATGTGTTTGGGGGGAACTTGATTCGCAAGGATTATTTCTCCTACACACGCTACTGTACAGAGTATTTCGCGCCCAAAGATCAAGTGGCTAGGCTCTATCAACGAACCTTTTTCAATGAAGACGGTAGCACCGCTTACGATATCTTGCTGACTGAAGGCCAGGAAGAGGTCTATCGATTTAAGGACCGAATTCTGTACGGAAAGCCAGCCCTTATGCGCTATTTTATGCAAAGTTTGAACTTGAGCAAGTCTGATTTGGTCATTTTGGACAGGGAAACTGGGATTGGTCAGGCTGTTTTTGAAGAAGCACAAAAGGCCCATCTAGCAGTTGTCGTTCACGCAGAGCACTATAGTGAAAATGCTAGTAACGAAGACTATCTCCTCTGGAACAACTACTATGAGTATCAGTTTACAAATGCGGACAAGGTCGATTGTTTTATCGTGTCTACGGATCGGCAGAAGGAAGTTCTCGAAGGTCAATTTGCCCAGTACAGTCAGCATCGTCCACGAATCGTCACGATTCCAGTTGGGAGCATTGATCAGCTGACGGAGCCTGCTAGGGAACGCAAGCCCTTTTCTCTCATTACTGCTTCGCGTCTGGCCAAGGAAAAACACATTGACTGGCTCGTCAAGGCGGTTATCCAAGCGCATCAAGTCCTTCCAGAGCTTACCCTTGACATTTATGGCAGTGGGGGTGAGGAATCTCTTTTAAGGGAAATCATCACGGCTCACCAAGCGGAGAACTATATCCATCTCAAAGGACATGCAGACCTATCTCAGATCTATCCCCAGTATGAAGTCTATCTGACAGCCTCTACCAGTGAAGGATTTGGTCTGACCTTGATGGAGGCGGTTGGGTCAGGATTGCCCTTGATTGGTTTTGATGTGCCTTATGGAAACCAAACCTTTATCCAGGACGGTCAAAATGGCTACTTGATTCCAAGTTCAGACGACCATGTTGAAATGGAAATTAAAAGGGCCTTCGCGGAAAAAATCTGCCAGCTCTATCAGGAAAATCACTTGCCAGATATGAGAAAAGCATCTTATGACCTAGCGAGAGAATTTTTAACAGATAAGGTAAGGGACAAGTGGAAGAAAACGATAGAGGAGGTCCTGCATGATTCAACTATTTGATCGATATGGCCAGGAAAGCCGAGATTTACATGAAAGTCTAGAAGCTGCTGGTCTGTCCCATGTCACAGTTGTGATCGAGCCAGATGGATTTCTCCCAGATGGGATTCTTTCTCCCTTTACCTACTATCTAGGTTACGAGTCGGGAAAAGCTCTTTATTTCAACCAAGTAGCCGTACCTGAGTTTTGGGAGATTGCGGGCAATAACCAGTCGGCGCATATCCTAGAGGATTCTCGCGAGAGAGGCGTGATTCACTATGTGGATGCTCCTCAGGCCCGTCTGGTCAAGCAAGTCGACTGGAAGGACCTATCCGGCCGTATCTACCAAGCAGACCACTATAACCGATACGGAACCTGCTTTGCCAAGACCACTTATAGTGTGGATGGACAGGCTATCCTGACCAAGTACCAGAATACAAAGGGACAGGAAATTGTCCTGGAAAATCATGTGACAGGCGATATCCTCCTAACTTTGCCCGGACAAGCCCTACGCCATTTTAAAAATCGAGTGGAATTCACGATCTTCTTTTTGCAAGATTTAGGAATCGACACTCGCCACCTTCTCTTTAATACTCTCGCCACCTCTTTCTTGGTCTCATACCATTATCCAGACAAGAGCGGACAGGATATCTTAGTCTGGCAAGAACCGCTAGATGATTGTCTTCCTGGGAATATGCAGCTGCTCTTGGAGCAAGGGGAGTTGAGAGCCAAGCAGATCCTCATACCAGACAAGGCTACCTATGAAGAGGCCTTGGCCTTGACCAATCCAGCCTATCATGACAAGTTTGTCCATCTAGGTTATCATTATCAGTTCAAAAGAGAAAATTTCGTCCGACCAGATGCCTTGATCGTTACTAACTCGGATCAGATCGAACATATCGAAACCCTGATTGAGTCCTTGCCAATGGTGACCTTCCGAATCGCGGCGGTGACTGAAATGTCGTCCAAGTTGCTGGCCTTGCTTTCCTATCCCAATGTCGTTCTCTATCAAAACGCTAGTCCGCAAAAGATTCAAGAACTCTACCAGCTGTCTGACCTCTATCTGGATATCAATTACGGAAACGAACTTTTGGATGCTGTCCGTCAAGCCTTCGAGCACAATATGCTCATCCTAGCCTTCGATCAGACAGCTCATAACAGACATTATACAGCTCCAGAACACCTCTTTGATGTGCAAGCTGTTGGAGACATGATTGCGAGGATTCAAGAAGCTCTCAGCAGTCTTGACAAGATGGGCCAAGCCCTTGGACATCAAGGTCGCCATGCAAACTATGTGGACTTGGCTACTTACCAAGAGAGGATGGAAAGGATAATAGGGGAAGGACATGACTAAAAAAGATTTATTTTACAAGGATGTCGAAGGACGCATGGAAGAGTTAAAGCAAGGAGCGCTTAAGAAAGAAAAGCCTACCCGAGGAGAAAAGATCAGTAAAACCTTCTCCATTTTACTCGGCTTGCTCATCCTACTTACCCTGATCTTTACATTATTAGGAATCTTGAGGTGAAATTGATGGAAGTTTTGATGATTGTAGGAATAATCCTAGCCGTCGCCTTAATTGTCTTGGTTCTCATCCAACCTCGCCAAAGCCAACTCTTTTCCATGGATGCGACCAGCAATATCGGAAAACCAGGCTACTGGCAGAACAACCGCTTGGTAAAAATGGTAACCCTCTTGATTAGCCTAGCCTTGTTTGTCTTGCTCCTCGTTTTTATGATGGTAACCTATCAGTAAGAACGCGGTACCATTCACAGATAAAGGATACTAGAGACGGGGAAAGTACATCTAAACCGGAGGAACATATGGAAAAACAGATTAATGAGAAGATGACAGAGATTGTATATAAAGTAAATGATATGATTCCAGTTGAGTGGGATGATCTTTATATTAATTTTGAAGTCGATAAGACGCTTAGTGGTGGCGTAGTATTTTTCTTTAAATATAAAGGAGAATATCATTATTACATGGATATTCCATCTTTATTTTCTATCCCTAAGACAGAATTCAGAATAGATTACATAAATCTTTTTGCTTTAGGTGAAGATATGAAGAAGATTTTCATCGAGCAGGGTCTGGCAGAGTGGTCCGCCTTTACAATCAAAGTGGATGAAAACAATAAAACCTCTTTGGACTTTGACTATGCACCATGGAATAAAAGTAAATTTGGACCAACGGATAGAATAGAATTCTTTGAATACAAATACCTCGGCAAGAAACCAGCTAATGAAAAAGAATTTGAGTTGTTCAAGGCTATGGAAGCCTTCCAGCAAAAATATAACGAGAACTAGTTTCATGGATAAACGGCCACCCTCGAGGTGGTCTTTTATGGTATACTGGGATTGTAGAGCCAGTAAATTTGGTGATAACTTAGCATCGGTCAGAAAGCAAGTAACAAATTTCCAAAAAAGTATTGAGATAAAAGGAGAATGGGAATGGGAAACAAACTGTTAATGCCAGGAATGTCGTTCGGTCACGTTAGTTCAGTAGCGCTTGAAGATTTAAAAAGGGGCTTACTTTCAGTAAATGATGAGAGAGAATGTGTATTTCTGATTGCTGAAATCTTAAAAAAGGGAGATTTCATAGTAAAAAACTTGCTGATTGACTTGATGAACCAGACAAAAGATGAAGCCGTACTCAATCTTTGTATTCGATTGTTTTGTTCAGTTTGTACACATGATGATTTAAAAAAGGTTGAAGATTTTCATTTTTTAAGTTCGGCTTCAGAATTTGCGGTATTTACTTTTGTCGCTGGCGCTGTGGAAACAATGTCCTATGAAGTCGTTCCTTATCTTCTTACTCTGTGGGAGGAGTGGGAAGATACGGAAACCGATGTGGAGTATGCTATTCAAGATGCTTTGGATAGCTTTCTCAACTATCGTTCAATTATAGAGGAAAATGCAAGATTAGAAGAAGTTGGAAGTTTATATTTTGATGTAATAAAGAACAAGAACTTGGATTGCTATTATTACAAAACTCTTCAGGTTTTTCCTGGTTTATTTACACAAGAAATTATGACTGCTCTATACATCGCTGCTCAAAAGGAACAGAAATACCATCTTTATCCTCAAGCATCCCTTCTGTCTATTTACACAGGCAAGCAGGTCCCAGTGGATACCAATACTCTTATTTCAAAAAATGAAATTGATTTGATGGTTCGTTATATTGATGACTTATCAGACAAAGACTGGACGGAAGGTATGAAATATTTTTACGGCCATCCAGTTGAAGAACTTGTAAAATAATGAAATGGACGATTGATAACAAAGGACTACCTTCATGGTGGTCTTTTATTGTTTTTCAAACGCTAGTACATGGGGTTTATGGTATACTGGGATTGTAGAGTTGCTAAGACAGAAGACCCATTTGAACCTAAATTGGAGGATGCGTTGGAAAAACAGATTTATGAGAATATGAGAAAGTGATGGAAATCATATTTTTAAAGATAATAAATCTTACAATAAAGTTATTACCAGTTATCAAAAGAGTATTTTGTAGAACAATGAAAATAAAGGATAGTAAGGAAGTTTTGTGGTAATTGTTGGAAAGGACATATATAATTAGTGAGGTAAATAAATGTGGCTTGAACTTTTAAGAAGAGTAGATAGGATTGAATCTGGTTATGGGGAAAAGCTAAATTCTCCAATTGATTTAGAGAAAATTAAATTTCTTAGTCAAAATGAAACAAACGAAGTTAAGACATTCATGGTGCAAGAATATTCACGATTTATAACAAAAGTAAATGGTCTTGATTTTAATGGGTGCGTTCTTTATGGTTTAAAAGCAGATGATAGTTGTTCTTCAGATATTTATGATTTCTTTGAGTATAATAAAATTTGGCATGAAGTCGAAGAAAATAAACAGTTTGTTTTTATTGGAGAGAACAATATTAGTTGGTTTGTATATAATCCTAGTAATGATGAATATTTAGAATTGGATATGCCATCTGCGGATGTAGTTGAAAAATTTAATTCTTTAGATGATTTACTTGAAAGTTTTCTTTCAGATGCTCTTGAATATGCCTCTTAAAAAGATAGGTAAAATATGATAAATAATTTTCCAACGGTAGATATGGAATCCATCCAGAAGGAACATATGGAAATAGTTTGAACTGATAAACGGCCACCCTCGAGGTGGTCGTTTATTGTTTTCCAAACGCTAGTCCATGGGGTTTATGGTATACTAGTAGGACAGTTTATCTATGGGATGAGAGACTGTTTTTATACAAGTCAAAAGGGAAAGGTCAGAAATGTGCACCTTTTCCTGAAAGAAACTAGAAAGAGAAAGAGATGTTTTTAGGAAGACGTCGGATATTTTTTAACCAATACTATGACAAGGCGATTTATTATGATCGCAAAACCCACGAACTTTTGGAGGCACCAAAGAGCAAGCTCTTGGATACAGAAAAGTCTAGCAAGATGAATCGCCATATCCCCCTATTGGTAGTTCTCTTGTTATCAAGTGGTAGTGGGTTGATTTCCTTCTTCCGCTTGTTTATACAAGGAACCTATACCATGTCTACCTTCTGGAGTGTTCTTCTCATTTGGCTAGGGCAGTTTGCTTTCATCACCATCCTTGTTGAACGCGCCTTGTATCGAAATGTCAACAGGGCTCAGGTGACTACTAAAACTATCTGTCTGGCGCTTATGGAAAAGTCAGAGGAAACAAAGGAAGCTGAGGCGGAGATGAGTGAAAAAGATAGTCGCAATGCTACTCGCTGGATAAGAGCGTTGCTCTCTCTGGTTCCCTTGGTTGGATTTTTCTACGCCTATAATTTTATTTGGAATTACCAAGAGAGGTTGGGCACTCCCATTGGAGGAGAGATTGTCAAGATTGTCCTAACAGGACTTTTATTAGGCTTGACATTTGTTCTTTATAACCAAAACAATTTACCCAGAATATTTGATATCTTGGATCGCTTTTATGCTAGAAAACTCAGCCTCATCTGTCGAGCAGATGACAATCCAGATGTCTATCTGGAAGTGAGTATGGGGACAGATGAAGAATTTGTCATCAAAGAAGTACAGAAGGACTAAGATCCGTTTTTGAAAGAGTGAAATAGAAAGAGGTAGAGTATGTTTTTTCTGAGACGTCGTCGGGTTTTTATCGGAGAATGCGATGGTCAGGCGGTTTACTATGACCAAAAGACTGGGGAGGCCTTGGCTGCTCCAAAGAGTGTTTTGCTTAATACGGAAGGTGCTTATAAGACCAATGCTTACATTCCTGAAATGGTTATTTTTCTGATGGCAGGTGGACCGGGTCTCTATGGCCTCCTTTCAGCCTTGGATATTGGTGTCTATAACTGGACCAGTTTGAGCTATGTTTTACTATTGTGGCTGGCTGAGTTTCTATTGTTTACCGCTATTCTTGAGCGAGGACTTTATAAAAATGTGCGCAAGGCTCAGCCAACAACGGAGAAGGTGTTTTACTACGCAGTGTCACATAATTTGATGGTGAGGGACGAACACTTTGATCCAGCTGAGGCATCTGCTACGATCTATCGAATCACTCGTTACATCATACTTGCCTTTGTTATCTATCTTTTGTATGTTTTTTACGACTGCACTCAAAAATTTGGGCAACCGATCGAACGAGGCTATGATTTTTGGGGAGCAGGTATAATGTTCTTTGCGCTCTTTCTGTTTTATAACCAAAACAATCCCGTTCGTTTTGTCAAGATTATGAGGCTATACAGCCAAGGGAAAATCTTGTTCAAGAAAGAACCGGAGAGCGAAACATGTAACTAGGTGTTAGGGAACAGTCAAATCCCAGAAAGTGAGTGCTGTATCTTGAACGAAGCGAGGTGTAGTTGCTACGATAGCTGCTATGTGATGTTCTCCTCAAATGGAAGATTCTCAAGGATATACGGCGTTCTGCCAGATGAAATTTGGAGATAAAAAATGAAAGACATCCGTATTTTTGGTGCTGACTTTGAAAGAAGTAAGCGCATTGTGACCCAGGGGGATTTTGCCCTGACCGCAGGTATGCCCAACCCCATTCATATGGGCATCATCAACCGCCTCTTTACAGTGATTATTCTTGGATTTTGCTTTTCAGGGATTCTGATCTATGGCGTATTAATCGGGATACCGGAATTTATAGGTGTAGATAGCGATGTTCATGTCATTTCTCTGGAAGCAGGAATGCTGATTCATAACATGAGTAGCTTTCTGAAACCCTTTAATCTGACGGTATATGCGATATCCTATCTAGGAATGGTGCTTGTTTTTTGGCCCAAAAAACGCTTGACCAGCCAGCTTTGGACCTACTTTCCTTTCTATTTTGCCATGTCCATTTGCGCTTTCATATCAGGACTGTACTTTGCCAGTGCAGTGGCCTATGATGCTTATACATGGCTGGGCTTCTGGCTTGAGCTTGGGGTAGGCATAGCCCTCTTTTTCTGGATTATCCTCAATAGTATTCAGAATCTCAAGCGCAGACTAAATGATCAAGAGGAAAAGTCAATCCTCAAGCAGCTAGTCAGGATTCTCGCTGGAACTGCGGCAGTTCTCTTTCCAGTGTCGCTGGTCTATCATCTGCTATATCAAGTCCCTCTTCAGTGGTATTTCTATATTTTAGGCTTATTTTTGCCAGTTTGGTTTGTCATTGGAGCTCATTTTATCTCCTTTATGATCAATGTCCATATCTTTCAAGCCTACTATATCCACAAATACCCAGAAGAGTATAAGGCTTATTTAAAGATATCGGATCGAGAATGGTACAGCAAACGATACTATAAAAAGCTGGTAAAAAGTGGACAGTTGCAGGAAGAGAGAACGTGAGGGAATTGGTTTTCCTATATAAAATAGAGGTTATTTATGAAAATAAATGATGATGTTATTAAAAGTTTAATCTCGATTCCTTTTTTAAAGGAAAGCAGAGAAACGACTGTTCCCATCAAACAGATAAAGAAACTGCAAGAAGCAGAGAAGAATATTAATAGTTTAAAATGGGAGAATTTTGTGTTAGAAAAAGATGGTGATTTTAGTGTGTATCTTTTTAAAAACCAGAGTGACATTTATAAACACTGGAATTCACTGGCAAATAATGCAAAAGAGGAAATAATTCCAGAAATTGAAGCGCGATTAGATAACCTGATTGGGGAAGGTAAACTAGTAGCATCCATGAAAGATCAAATTAAATTTGATATCATTGGCTTGGCTATCTACTTGACCATCAAAAAAGAGGTTCCCCAAGCTGAGTCAACATTTTATGATGATTTGTATGCTTTATATCAAGCAGGCTACATTCCTTGCGGATATGCGGGTGGACAATATAAAGTCTTCTAGCTTGGATTGTTATAAAAGTAAATCTAACTGTTGAAAGAGTCTGTGAAATTTTAAATACGGCTAGTCGTGATAGGGATTCAGGTTCTACAGAAGATATCCCTGTTTTGATGATTCCAAGGGCAATGGTTAAATAAACTTACCTTCCAAATGCAAAACAAAAGAACCTCAGAGGAATTCTCTGAGGTTCTTTGCGTTCTAGTTTCCATATTTCTGATAAAAATCGACCTTAACCTGGATAAAGGTTTCGGCTTCGCGTAGTAGCTGCAGGAGGGTGGCACGTGTTTCAAACTCCTCACGTGTTTTCGGGAGACTCCGGTTGCGGAAGACTTGCAGATAGCGTTCGATGTCATCAAGTAGGTCATGAGCAGGATTGGTCTGACTTAGCTGGGCAGCAATCTTTGAAAAGAGCTGGGCCAAGATCAAACTCTCACTTGCGGCCAGGTGACAGGTATTGATCTGCTGGGCCATATTTCGCAGGATGCGACTTTGTCGCTGTCTCATCTCAAAGTAATGGATGTGGTAGTCCGTCTGGTGAAAGAGGTGGTCCGAGTGATCCAGGTAGACCAGTTTGAGGGCCTCATCAAGAAGCTTGTCTAATTGGTCAACGAGTTGGGCTTGATTGCGTCCGTCTCCTCGCGACAGATAGTATTTAAAGCGAAGCAGGATGTCTTTTAACTTTTCTTCGACCTGAAGGTGGTAGCTTTGGATGGCTTTCTCACGAGAGGGCATGTAAAGGTTGACCAATAGGGCAAAGCTTGTCCCGATGAGAAAGAGGAGTACTTCATTAAGCAAGAGCTCTGGAGAGGTAGACTCCTGTACCAAGAGATGACTGACCAAGACACTGCTAGGGGTGATGCCGATTTCCCAGCCCATTTTGTAAGCAAGAGGGACATAGAGAGCAAGATAGAGGCCCAGGCTCCAGATGTGAAAGCCTGTCAGCTGAAAGGCTAGAACACCCATAGCGAGCGCTAGGAGCATGGAAAAGAGGCGGTTACGTGCTAATTTCAGCGTGCTTCTGCGTGTGTCGGAGAGGCTTAATAGAGCGATAATTCCAGCTGAAACTGCTGATGATAAATCTAAAAAATAAGCGAGAAAACAAGCGAGACAGGTCGCTAAGATCAGTTTTGTCGTACGTTGAGTGAGGGACATGAAAATTTCCTAAACTAATAGAATCAAGTGTTTAACGAGGAATCAGAGACTAGGGACGAAGTTTTCGGTTTGTAGCATACTCAGCAACTGCTGTAAAGAGGACATCTGTTGAAGAGTTCAGGGCTGTTTCACAGGAGTCTTGCACGACTCCGATCACAAAACCGACTCCGACAACTTGCATAGCCAAGTCATTGGAAATCCCAAAGAGGCTACAAGCTACAGGAATGAGGAGAAGGGATCCCCCAGCGATTCCAGAGGCCCCGCAGGCAGAAATAGCAGCCACGACACTGAGCACAAATGCTGTCCCAAAGTCTACCGAGATTCCGAGTGTATTGACGGCAGCTAGAGTCAGGACATTTATGGTAACAGCAGCGCCAGCCATATTGATGGTTGAACCAAGCGGGATGGAGACAGAGTAGGTGTCAGGATTCAGCCCCAAGTCTTGACAGAGTTTCATATTGACAGGGATATTGGCGGCAGAGCTACGAGTGAAAAAGGCTGTAATACCACTGACACGTAGGCATTTCAAAACAAGGGGATAGGGATTTTTCCTCATAAAGAGAAAGGCGATGAGCGGGTTGATGATGAGAGCAACAAAGGCCATGGTAGCAATCAAAAGTCCTAGGAGGACACCGTAGTTAGCCAGACTGGCAATACCCTTATCAGAGATGGTCTTGAACACCAAGCCTAAAATCCCAAAGGGAGCTAGGTTGATAATCCATTCGACAATTTTAGAGGTGACATCCGCCATGGTTTTCAGCAATTCTTTACTGTGTTTACTTGCCTCTCTCATAGCCAAGCCAAAGATGACTGCCCAAGAGAGAATCCCGATATAATTGGCTTCAACAATGGCATTCAAAGGATTGTCCACCAGTTTAAGCAAGAGGTTGCTGAGGACTTGACCGATACCGTCAGGAGCAGCAACTTCTGTATTTGCACTGGTCAGGGTGATTTGCACAGGCAGTAAGAAACTAGCTAGAACGGCTACCAATGCAGCAGCAAAGGTTCCAAGCAAGTATAGGAAAATAACAGCCTTCATATTGGTGTTTTGCCCCTTTTGGTGTTGGGAAAGGGCATTGGCAACAAGGGCAAAAACTAAAATAGGAGCGATGGCTTTCAGTCCGCCTACAAAGAGGTCTCCAAGCAGACCAATTCCTGTAAGGTTTGGAAAGAGCATCCCTAATGTCGCTCCCAAAATCATTCCAATAAGGATTCGTTTGATGAGGCTTGCCTTGATCCAGGCTCTAATGATTCGTTTCATAGCAGTCTCCTTCAAAATGTATTGTTTATAATTATAGTATAAATATGCTATAGAGGCAAGTGATATTTTGAAAATAGAGCCGATAATTGAATAATTATGAAAGAAAAGAGAAGGACGATTTTATGGTATAATAGGGGAAAGGAGTTTTATATGCAAGATTTTTTTCAACGCTATTTTGATAAACTTGATTTAACAACCATGTTAGAGAATCTCTTAACCAAGGTGATTTCTCTTTTGATTTTGTTTTTACTATTTTATATAGCTAAAAAGATGCTTCATGTGACTGTACGAAAGATTGTCAAACCCTCACTTAAATTTTCAAATCGAGATGCAGGAAGACAAAAGACCATCTCGCGTTTGCTAGAGAATGTCTTTAATTACATTCTTTATTTCTTTTTGCTCTACTGTATCCTGTCTATTTTAGGGCTGCCAGTTTCTAGCCTCCTTGCCGGTGCGGGGATTGCTGGGGTGGCCATTGGTATGGGGGCGCAAGGCTTTCTATCCGATGTCATTAATGGCTTCTTCATCCTTTTTGAACGCCAGCTTGATGTTGGTGATGAAGTGGTTCTCACAAATGGACCTATTACCGTTTCTGGAAAGGTCGTTAGCGTAGGAATCCGTACAACGCAACTGCGAGGTGATGATCAAGCCCTTCACTTTGTTCCCAATCGCAATATCACCGTCGTCAGCAATCTATCTCGTACTGAATAGGCCGGCTATTTTAGCAGATTTGTGGTACAATAGAAGGAGTTTGGTAAAGGAGAGAGTATGCTATTTGTAGAGAAAAAATTAGGTCACGATTGTACCTGGATAGACCTTGATGTAGACAAAATTAAAAACATGGAAGACCTTTCGGATGTCTATGGATTGGACAAGGAAACCATCGAGTATGCTCTGGATAGAAATGAGCGTGCCCACATGGACTATCACCGTGAAACGGGAACGGTAACCTTCATTTATAATGTTCTTGATTTAGAAAAAGACAAAGAATATTATGAAGCGATTCCGATGACCTTTATCGTTGAAAAACAACGGCTGATCACAATTAGCAATCACAAGAATAGTTATGTGATTAAACGAATGGCATCCTACCTTGAAAGCCATGAAGTTGTTTCAATCTACAAATTTCTTTTTGCCAGTTTAGAGATTATTAGTAATGCTTATTATCCAGTAATTGAAGAAATGGATAAAGGTAAGGATGAAATCAGTGCACTTCTTCGTCAAAAAACAACTAAAAAAAATCTCTTTGCCCTCTCTGACTTGGAAACTGGTATGGTTTACCTGACAGCAGCTGCCAAACAAAATCGTCTCCTCTTGGAACACATCCAAGGGCATGCTCTTTATCGCAATTTTAATGAGGTAGAAAGAGAGCAGTTTGACGATGCCATGATTGAAGCGCATCAGTTGGTTTCGATGACAGATTTGATTTCTCAAGTTTTGCAACAACTCTCAGCCTCTTACAACAACATCCTAAATAATAATCTAAATGATAATTTGACAACTTTGACAATTATCTCAGTCTTGCTAGCTATCCTTGCGGTTATTACAGGATTCTTCGGAATGAATGTTCCCTTACCGTTTGCAGATGAACCAAATGCTTGGATTTATATTTTGATAGCTAGTCTCATTTTATGGGTAGTCTTAGCCCAATATTTAAAGAATATTGCTAGAAATTAAAAAGAAAAGGAGCCAGAATGGCGATTGAAAATTATATGCCAGACTTTGCTGTGGAAGCAGTTTATGATCTGACAGTCCCAAGCCTGCAAGCGCAGGGAATCAAGGCTGTTTTGGTCGATTTAGACAATACCCTCATTGCTTGGAACAACCCTGATGGGACGCCAGAGATGAAGCAATGGCTACATGACCTCCGCGATGCAGGTATTCGCATCATCGTTGTTTCAAATAATACCAAAAAACGGGTCCAACGCGCAGTTGAGAAGTTTGGGATTGATTACGTTTATTGGGCCTTGAAGCCTTTCACATTTGGGATTGACCGTGCCATGAAGGAATTCCACTATGAGAAAAATGAAGTGGTCATGGTCGGCGACCAGCTCATGACGGATATTCGTGCAGCGCACCGTGCAGGTATTCGCTCGATCTTAGTCAAACCCTTGGTCCAACACGACTCGATCAAAACGCAGATTAACCGGGCTCGCGAGCGCCGTGTTATGCGAAAAATCACTGAAAAGTACGGACCGATTACATATAAAAAAGGAATTTAACTATGGAAGAAATTCTCTGTATTGGTTGTGGAGCAACCATTCAGACGACAGACAAGGCTGGTCTTGGTTTCACCCCTCAGTCGGCACTTGAAAAAGGGTTGGAGACTGGCGAAGTTTATTGCCAACGCTGTTTCCGTCTCCGTCATTACAATGAAATCACAGATGTCCAGTTGACAGACGATGATTTCCTCAAGCTCTTGCACGAGGTGGGAGACAGTGATGCCTTGGTGGTCAATGTCATTGATATCTTTGACTTTAATGGCTCTGTCATCCCAGGCTTGCCACGCTTTGTATCGGGCAATGATGTCCTCTTGGTTGGAAATAAGAAAGATATCCTGCCCAAGTCTGTTAAACCGGGCAAGATTAGCCAGTGGCTCATGGAGCGTGCCCACGAAGAAGGACTTCGTCCAGTTGATGTCGTCCTGACTTCAGCCCAAAATAAGCATGCCATTAAGGAAGTCATTGACAAGATTGAACACTACCGTAAGGGCCGTGATGTCTACGTGGTCGGTGTGACCAACGTTGGAAAGTCAACTCTTATCAATGCCATTATCCAAGAAATCACAGGTGACCAGAATGTCATTACGACTTCACGCTTTCCAGGGACAACCTTGGACAAGATTGAGATTCCGCTTGACGACGGATCTTATATCTACGATACGCCAGGGATTATCCACCGCCACCAGATGGCCCACTACTTGACGGCTAAAAACCTTAAGTATGTCAGCCCTAAAAAGGAAATCAAGCCAAAAACCTATCAGCTTAACCCTGAACAAACTCTGTTTCTAGGTGGTCTCGGACGCTTTGACTTCATATCAGGAGAAAAGCAAGGATTTACAGCTTTCTTTGACAATGAACTCAAACTCCATCGTACTAAGCTTGAAGGCGCTAGTGCCTTTTATGACAAACATCTTGGAACCCTTCTAACACCACCAAATAGTAAAGAAAAAGAAGATTTTCCAAAACTAGTCCAGCATGTCTTTATCATCAAGGACAAGACAGACCTAGTCATCTCAGGACTAGGCTGGATCCGCGTAACAGGCACCGCCAAAGTCGCCGTCTGGGCACCAGAAGGCGTCGCTGTCGTCACACGAAAAGCAATCATTTAAACACAGAAAGGAAAGGGTTATCTTTATAAAGGCGAGCCCTGCGAGCTCATAACGAATACTTTTCGCTGTGGTATCAGTTGGTACAAGTGATTGTACCAACTGCGGAAAATTTGAGACCTTAGGCTCAAATTTTAGTCATGAAAGTCCGAAGGACTTTGCTGACGTCCGTCACCACTTCAGAAAAGTATTAAAAGAAACTCTTTTAAAGAAATTATGTCATTAACATCAAAACAACGTGCCTTCCTCAACAGCCAGGCACACACCCTCAAACCCATCATCCAAATCGGGAAAAATGGACTCAACGACCAAATCAAAACCAGCATCCGTCAGGCTCTTGACGCCCGTGAATTGATTAAAGTTACGCTCTTGCAAAATACAGATGAAAACATCCACGAAGTAGCTGAAATCTTGGAAGAAGAAATCGGTGTGGATACTGTCCAAAAAATCGGACGCATCTTGATCTTGTTTAAACAATCCAGCAAGAAAGAAAATCGCAAGATTTCTAAAAAAGTCAAAGAAATCTAAAACCTACTCCAAACAACTGTTTTTACAGAGAATTAAAGGAAGACGAGCCTATGGCAATCGAATTATTGACTCCCTTTACCAAGGTAGAGTTGGAGCCAGAAATCAAGGAGAAAAAACGCAAACAAGTCGGGATTTTAGGGGGAAATTTTAACCCTGTTCACAATGCCCATCTTGTTGTGGCGGACCAAGTACGACAACAGTTAGGACTAGATCAGGTCCTGCTTATGCCCGAATACCAACCACCTCATGTAGATAAAAAGGAAACCATCCCCGAGCATCACCGTCTCAAGATGCTTGAGTTGGCGATAGAGGGGATTGAAGGCCTGGACATTGAAACCATTGAGCTAGAGCGCAAGGGCATTTCCTACACCTATGACACCATGAAGATTTTGACAGAGCAACATCCAGATACGGATTATTACTTTATTATCGGGGCTGATATGGTGGACTATCTGCCTAAGTGGTATCGAATTGATGAGCTAGTCGAAATGGTTCAGTTTGTAGGGGTTCAGCGTCCACGTTACAAGGCAGGGACTTCCTATCCAGTTATCTGGGTGGATGTGCCTCTCATGGACATCTCGTCCAGCATGGTGCGTGATTTCCTTGCCCAAGGTCGGAAACCTAACTTTCTCCTACCTCAGCCAGTGTTAGACTACATCGAGAAGGAGGGGCTCTACTGATGGCCTACCAAGACTATATCAACTGCTCCCGAGAGGCTTTGTTGGAAAAAATGGCAGAGCTTCTACCTGAAAAACGGTTAACCCATTGTTTGGGGGTGGAGCGTGCAGCCATAGAGTTAGCGGAGAGATTTGGAGTCGATACCGAGAAAGCGGGTCTAGCAGGCCTTCTTCATGATTATGCTAAAAAGCTGTCAGATCAGGAATTTCTAGACTTGATTGACCGTTACCGGCTAGATCCTGACCTCAAAAATTGGGGCAATAATGTCTGGCATGGCATGGTTGGCATCTACAAGATTCAGGAAGATTTGGATTTGCATGATCCAGAAATCCTGCGAGCTATTGAAATCCATACAGTCGGAGCTGGTCAGATGACCGATCTAGACAAAGTCATCTACGTCGCAGATTATATCGAGCACAATCGTGCCTTTCCTGGAGTGGACGAGGCACGTGAGATTGCTGTGCTATCGCTCAATAAGGCAGTGGCCTACGAAACAGCTCGTACCGTGGAGCATCTAGCTCATCAGGGATTCCCCATCTATCCCCAAACCCTGGAAACCTATAACGCCTTTGTGCACTATTTGAAAGAGGACTAAATGAACGAAAAAGAATTACTAGAACTAGTCGTGAAAGCGGCTGATGAGAAACGTGCGGAGGATATCCTTGCACTTGATGTACAAGATTTGACCAGCGTGACAGACTACTTTGTTATCACTAGCTCGATGAATAGCCGTCAGTTGGACGCAATCGCTGATAACATTCGTGAAAAAGTAGCAGAAGCTGGTGTTAAAGGCAGTCATGTCGAAGGCGATGCAGCTGGAGGCTGGGTCTTGCTAGACCTAGGCGGTGTCGTTGTGCATATATTCTCAGAAGAAATGCGTGCCCACTATAACCTAGAAAAGCTATGGCATGAGGCAGAGTCTGTAGATGTGACAGTGCAGTAGTGTGATATGAGGAAGTCGATTAAAACTTGTTTTTTCAAGAGTGGAGAAGCTTTATATGAAATTAAAAACGGTTATTACAAATAATGATTTTGAGTCAAATGAAGTAGCTAAAGATTTGGTAAATTATTTAAGCCAAAATGTTGATAAGTTGAATTTGCAAAATTCAACTTTGTATTATAAATATCCGAAATACGATAACGACACATTACCTGTTGTTCCAGATTTATTAATTGTAAGCCCTTGCTATGGTATAATCGTAATCAATTCAAGTGATAAGTTTTCAAGAGATTTATCTAATACATTTCTTGAAAACTTTAATAGTGATTTGAATGACATAGTGGCTATGATTACTGCTCAATTTGTTAGAATAAAATCACTAAGAAAATCGCGAGACGGAATATTAATTCCTATTAATACAATAGCTTATTTCCCGAATTCTAATAAATCTGACATTGCTAGAGATGAATATATCATTACAGTTACTTCAAGCTCTGAATTAAAGGATAATTTAGAAAATATTTGTTTAGCAGAAGATTTGAATGAAGACATAATGAGAGATGTGTACTCTGTAATAGACGGATCTCGTACAATTCCAGTTGATAATATGAGAGATATCTCTGATGAAGATAAATCTTCTGAAGGTTATATTCTTAGTACACTTGAAAAGCAAATTGCAACATTTGATTATAAACAAAAATTAGCTGCTCTTACTATCGTTGATGGACCCCAAAGAATAAGGGGAATGGCGGGCTCGGGAAAGACTGTAGTTTTAGCGATGAAAGCGGCTCAATTACATATTAATAACCCTGAAGAAAAAATTCTTTATACATTTTATACAAAATCTTTATATGATCAAGTGAAGAGACTGATTACTCGATTCTACCGTATGACTCAGGACCATGATCCTAATTGGGAAAATTTACATATACTACATGCGTGGGGAGGATATAATCAGCCTGGAGTATACTACAATACGTGTATTTCTTTAGGTGAAAGACCTGTAAATTTAACTAAAGCTCAAAATTTGTCTAAAGATGCTCAGATGACTCCTTTTGAATTTATTTGTAATGATTTAGTTACTCGAAATAAGGACAATTTTAATGCACAATATGATTATATCTTAATAGATGAAGGACAGGACTTTGCTAATTCTTTTTATTGGCTATGTAGACGTTTGGTAAAAAATGATCGAATTATTTGGGCTTATGATGAATTGCAAAATATATTAGACGTAGAGCCACAAGATTCTAAAAGATTATTTGAAAATCATATTGGGGATGAAGGAATTGATTTAGAAGAATTGATGGAAAGACATCCGCATCAAAGTAATGATATAATATTAAAGAAAAGTTATCGTAATCCAAAAGAGATTTTGGTGTCAGCTCATTCATTAGGTTTTGGAATCTATAATTCCAAAATAATACAAATGCTTGAAAATAAAAAACATTGGGAAGATATGGGATATTTTGTTGAAGAAGGGGGAAATATTGGAGAAAAAACCATAATTGAACGCCCAATAGAAAACAGTCCGTCAATTATTTCGAAAATGGTAGAAACAGATCAAATAGTTACTTTACAAAGTTTTCATAATATGGAATCTGAAACAGAATATATTGCTCAACAAATAAAAAATGATTTAGAACATAAATTAAAACCAGAAGATATTATGGTTATTTGTTTGGATGATAGATTTAGTCGTTCTTATTATGATCAGTTATCTGTTGCTTTGGCTGATAAAATGATTTCAATAAACAATATTATGAATTCTGCAAAAGGCGATAAATTTTCAATAAAAGATCAGGTAACTTTTTCAACAGTATATAGAGCTAAAGGGAACGAAGCTGGGAAAGTTTATATAATAGGAGCTGACAGTTTAAAGAGTAGAGATAGTATTAAGGTCAGGAATAAACTTTTCACAGCACTAACTCGTAGCAAAGGGTGGGTTCAATTAACTGGATGTGGTATCGAAGATGGATTTATTTCAGAAGAATTAAAAAAAGTAAGACGTAATGATTTTAAATTAATTTTCAATTACCCTAGTCAGGAAGACATTAAATTTACAGTACAGCGTGAGTTAAGTGATGTTAATGAACAGTTGAATAAAAAACGTGATCTTCTTTACAAATTGATAGAAGATTCTGGATTAACAGTTGAAGAAGCAACAAGATTATTTAAAATAGAAGATTAAGATGACAATAGCAATAGGTTTGATGAAATCAAGTTATGATGATGCTAAAATGATTTTAAAAAAGTATAATATAAAATTTGAAGAAAATAATATAAAAGTTCAAAAGAATTTTAAGAATTCTTATTCCGACGAGTTTAAAAAAACATCTTTGGTAGGAAATTCTATTGATATATATGAGAAAGCTATTGAGTTTCAAGATTATAATCTATTTCTTCCAGAAGATGGTTCATTTTTTCAATTTTCTATTGATGGCAGAAGTATTAGATTTGCGTATTTTGAGAGGCCATACAATAGCATGACATATCAAGAATTTTTAAAATTTTCTAATATTTCTTATGAAGAATATGGGGATGCGTTTTATGAGGATTATAATCAATATCTAATTGAATCTCCTCAAAAAGAACATATTACTAATTTCAGATATGATTATAGTGAAAATGAGTATCATGAGGTGATACACCCGGTATCACATTTACATATAGGGCAAAATAATAATGTTAGGATACCTCTATCAAAGATTTTACTTCCTTCTAGTTTTGTTATGTTTATAATAAAGCAGGTCTACTGGGAAAAATTTAAGGAATATTCCCAAAATAATATTTCATTTATTGATGACTATATAAGTGAAATAAATAGAGTAAAAGATATTTCCAAAGAATATTTAACCAGTAGAGAATTAAAAGAGTTAATTTTAGCTCTAAATGGAAGGTGATTTATGGCGACTTATGAAACCTTTGCGGCTGTTTACGATGCTGTGATGGATGATAGTTTATACGATAAATGGACGGATTTTTCGCTGCGTCATTTGCCTAAGACTAAGGAGAGAAAGAAACTCTTAGAATTGGCTTGTGGGACGGGTATCCAGTCTGTCCGTTTTTCTCAAGCAGGCTTTGATGTGACGGGACTTGACTTGAGCGCAGATATGCTGAAGATTGCGGAGAAAAGAGCTGCTTCGGCCAAGCAGAAGATTGATTTTATTGAAGGCAATATGCTGGATTTATCTAAGGCAGGTCAATACGACTTTGTTACGTGTTACTCGGACTCTATCTGCTATATGCAGGATGAGGTCGAGGTAGGAGACGTGTTTAAGGAAGTATACAATGCCCTCAATGAAGACGGAGTATTCATCTTTGATGTACATTCGACCTACCAGACAGATGAAGTTTTTCCAGGCTATTCCTACCATGAAAATGCGGAAGATTTTGCCATGCTTTGGGACACCTATGAGGACGAAGCTCCTCACTCCATCGTGCATGAGTTGACTTTCTTTGTCAAGGAGGCTGACGGTTCCTTTAGTCGTCACGATGAAGTACATGAGGAGCGAACCTATGAGGTCTTGACCTATGATATTTTGCTGGAACAGGCTGGTTTCAAGTTCTTCAAACTCTATGCGGACTTTGAGGATAAGGAGCCGACAGAAAACAGTAGACGTTGGTTTTTTGTCGCGCAGAAGTAGGAGAACATCATGACTATCACAGGTATTATCGCGGAGTTCAATCCTTTTCATAATGGCCACAAATACCTGCTTGAGCAGGCGGAGGGACTGAAAATCGTTGCCATGTCTGGGAATTTCATGCAGCGTGGAGAGCCTGCTATCGTGGACAAGTGGACTCGGGCTCAGATGGCGCTGGAAAGTGGAGCGGATCTGGTAGTGGAATTGCCCTTTTTAGTTAGTGTTCAGGCAGCAGATTTCTTCGGTCAAGGAGCTGTGGATATCTTGGCTCGATTGGGTATTGATACTCTAGCTTTCGGGACGGAGGAAGTTCTGGATTATCAGAAAATTGCTGACCTATACACGGAGCAAGGTGCTGAGATGGAGAATTTTGTGGAAAATCTGCCTGATTCGCTCTCCTATCCTCAGAAAACCCAAGCCATGTGGAAGGAATTTGCAGGTCTTGATTTTTCAGGCAATACACCCAATCATGTTCTAGCTTTGGCCTATGCCAAGGCGGTTGCGGGACGTAGAATCAAACTCCATCCGATTCAGCGTCAGGGGGCTGGTTATCATTCTGTGGATAAGGATGTTGACTTTGCCTCGGCAACAGCTCTCCGTCAGCATCAATCAGACCAAGATTTCTTAGAACGCTTTATGCCTTCTGTTGCTCTCTTTGAGCAGGCCAGTAAGGTGAGTTGGGATGACTATTTTCCCTTGCTCCGCTATCAAATCTTGTCAAATCCAGACCTAACAACGATCTATCAGGTCAATCAAGAAATGGCGGTGCGCATCAAGGAAGCTATCAAAACAGCCCAGTTTCTGGATGAATTGATTGAGGTAGTTGCGACCAAGCGTTATACCAATGCGCGTGTCAGACGCCTCTTGACCTATATTTTGGTACAGGCCAGAGAAAGCGACTTGCCAGAAGGTATCCGTGTTCTTGGTTTTACCGAAAAAGGCAGACAACACCTCAAGTCTCTGAAAGAACAGGTCCATCTAGTCAGCCGAATTGGTAAAGAACCCTGGGATGCTATGACTCAAAAGGCAGACCAGATTTACCAACTAGGACAGCCAAGTATTGCAGAGCAGAATTTTGGAAGAGTGCCGATTAGAATAGAATCAAACTAAGTCTACTGAAAGGTAGGCTTTTTTTATTGTATGTTTTAATGAAAATGTCATTTTTAAGAGCTAGAAAGTTTGTTTGGTGATTTCAGAACTTTCTTCTAAAATTCACACAAAACTCTTCAATTTGGGTTTGTGAAAATCGGTTTTTTATGATAGAATATTAAGGAATGTATGTCATTCGATAAACAAATTTAATGAGGTAAAAACATGGAAATCATGACACTTGCGATTGCTGTTTTTGCCGTCATCATTGGTTTAGTCATTGGATATGTCAGCATCTCAGCTAAGATGAAATCATCTCAAGAGGCTGCAGAGTTGATGCTTCTAAATGCTGAACAAGAAGCAACTAATTTACGAGGACAAGCTGAGCGCGAAGCGGATTTATTGCTAAATGAAGCCAAGAGCGAAAGCAAGTCTCTTAAAAAAGAAGCACTATTGGAGGCCAAAGAGGAAGCCAGAAAATACCGTGAAGAAGTGGACGCTGAATTTAAGTCAGAACGTCAGGAACTCAAGCAAATCGAAAGTCGTTTGACGGAGAGAGCTACGAGCCTTGATCGCAAAGACGACAATTTGACGAACAAAGAAAAAACACTTGAACAAAAAGAACAAAGTATTTCTGATAGAGCAAAAAACCTTGATGCACGTGAAGAGCAATTAGAGGAAGTCGAAAGACAAAAAGAAGCTGAACTTGAACGTATCAGTTCCCTTTCCCAAACTGAGGCTCGAGATATTATCTTGGCTCAGACAGAGGAAAATTTGAGCAAGGAAATTGCTAGTCGCATTCGTGAGGCTGAGCAAGAAGTCAAGGAACGGTCAGACAAGATTGCGAAAGATATCTTGGTTCAGGCTATGCAACGTATCGCTGGTGATTATGTAGCAGAGTCAACAAACTCGACAGTTCACCTACCAGATGATACTATGAAAGGACGTATTATCGGTCGTGAAGGGCGTAATATTCGTACCTTTGAAAGTTTGACAGGGGTAGATGTCATCATTGACGACACGCCAGAAGTGGTCACCTTGTCAGGATTTGATCCGATTCGTCGTGAAATTGCTCGTATGACCATGGAAATGTTGCTCAAGGATGGCCGTATCCACCCAGCTCGTATCGAGGAGTTGGTGGAGAAAAACCGTCAAGAGATTGACAATAAAATCCGTGAATACGGGGAGGCTGCTGCCTATGAGATTGGTGCGCCAAACCTTCATCCAGACTTGATGAAGATCATGGGACGTTTGCAGTTCCGTACTTCTTATGGACAAAATGTCTTGCGTCATTCGATTGAGGTTGCCAAGTTATCTGGTATCATCGCGAGTGAACTTGGTGAAAATGCAGCTCTTGCCCGTCGTGCTGGATTCCTTCATGACATCGGGAAAGCTATTGACCGCGAGGTTGAAGGTAGCCACGTTGAGATTGGTACGGAGTTGGCTCGTAAGTACAAGGAACACCCAGTTGTGGTGAATACCATTGCTAGCCACCACGGCGATGTCGAAGCCGAAAGCGTCATTGCAGTGATCGTTGCCGCAGCAGATGCCTTGAGCGCAGCGCGTCCAGGTGCTCGTAGTGAGTCTCTTGAAAGCTATATCAAGCGTCTCCATGATTTGGAAGAAATCGCCAATGGCTTTGAAGGGGTGCAAAATAGCTTTGCCCTTCAAGCGGGACGTGAAATCCGTATCATGGTTAATCCAGGACAAATCAAAGACGACAAAGTCACAATCTTGGCTCACAAAGTTCGTGAGAAAATTGAAAATAATCTCGATTACCCAGGAAATATCAAGGTAACCGTGATCCGCGAACTTCGTGCAGTAGATTATGCTAAATAAATAAGAAAGAGCAGTTGAAATATTACTGCTTTTTTGTTACACTAGATAGAAAGACTGTAGAAGGATAACTGACGCAATCATCAGTATCCGAGAGAAATTTCACTTTATTTCACAGACTAACTAAAGGAGACATAATGGCAGACCGAGGCTTGCTAATCGTTTTTTCTGGTCCTTCAGGAGTTGGGAAAGGAACGGTTAGAAGAGAGATTTTTGAGAGTTCTGAGAATCAATTTCAATACTCTGTATCGATGACGACACGTGCGCAACGTCCTGGTGAAGTGGACGGGGTGGACTATTTCTTCCGTACTCGTGAAGAGTTTGAAGAGTTGATTCGCCAAGGTCAGATGTTGGAATATGCAGAATATGTTGGTAACTACTATGGAACTCCTCTGACCTATGTCAATGAAACTCTGGACAAGGGAATCGATGTCTTCCTTGAAATTGAAGTCCAAGGAGCCCTTCAGGTTAAGAAAAAGGTTCCAGACGCTGTCTTTATCTTTCTAACGCCACCAGATTTGGATGAATTGCAAGATCGTTTGGTAGGTCGTGGAACAGATAGCGCTGAAGTGATTGCCCAACGAATCGAAAAAGCCAAGGAAGAAATTGCTCTCATGCGTGAGTATGATTATGCCATTGTCAACGATCAGGTGCCCCTCGCTGCTGAACGTGTCAAGCGTGTGATCGAAGCAGAACACTTCCGTGTGGACCGTGTCATTGGTCACTACCAGGAGATGTTGCCAAAATCTCCAACTACTCGATAAACTATAGGAAACAGGTACAAGCAAATGATGTTAAAACCCTCTATTGATACCTTGCTAGACAAGGTACCATCAAAATATTCACTCGTAATCTTGGAAGCAAAGCGTGCCCACGAACTAGAAGCAGGCGCGCCAGCAACTCAAGAGTTTAAGTCTGAAAAATCAACTCTTCGCGCTTTAGAAGAAATCGAGTCTGGAAATGTAACCATTCACCCAGATCCAGAAGGAAAACGTGAAGCGGTTCGTCTCCGTATCGAAGAAGAAAAACGCCGCAGAGAAGAAGAAGAAAAGAAAATCAAAGAGCAAATTGCTAAAGAAAAAGAAGATGGTGAAAAAATTTAAGGTTGGGGGGACTCAATCTTATTTTTTCTATTGCAAGAATTTACTGACAAGGAGGAGGTGAGAAGATGGCTATCGCAAAGATTATCGTGGATGTTCCCCTGATGCAAACGGACCAGCCCTATAGTTATAAGGTTCCAGAGGAATTTGTAGAGATGCTGGAAGTCGGTATGCGGGTCCATGTCCCCTTCGGCAAAGGCAATCGTTTGATCCAAGGGATTGTGTTGGGCTTGGAGTCCCAGTTGGATGAAGAAGTGGCAGATCAGGACTTGAAAGAGATTGCGGAGGTGCTAGACTTTTCTCCCGTCTTGACTCAGGAGCAACTCTGGCTGGCTGAGGAATTACGTAAGTCTGTCTTTTCTTACAAAATCTCCATTCTAAAAGCCATGCTTCCAGGATTTTTAAACTCCAGCTATGATAAGATTCTCTATCCTTTAGAAGGCCTAAGTCAGGCAGACAAAGAGCGCTTGTTCGGTTTAGAAGATTCGCTAGCCTTTTCTTCTCTAGATTTAGCCAAGCAGGCAGAAATGATGCGTTTGACTAGAAAAGGTCTGCTCCGCTTAGAATACCAGGCAGTCGATCAAAAGAAAGTCAAGACCCAGTCTTGGTATGAGGTTGATGCTACTCGACTAGAGCAGATTGAGATTTCTACGCGTGCTAAGAAAAAGGCAGAGCTGAGAGACTATCTGCTGTCTCATCCTGAGAGTGCTTCCTTGGCTAGTTTGCTAGAGTCCTACTCGCGGGAGCAAGTAAATTTCTTTGTGGAGCAAGGAGCTCTAACCCTAGTCCAAAAGGAAGTGCAACGCTCAGCCGCTTATTTTGAAGGCACTGAAGCCAGCCAACCTTTGGAATTGAATCCAGAACAAAGACAGGCGCGTGATGCCGTTGTCAGTGCTATTGGCAGTCAACAGCCTCCTTTCCTCCTTCAAGGAATTACAGGAAGTGGGAAGACAGAGGTTTATTTGCAGATTATCCAAGGAGCCTTGGCTAAGGGTAAGACGGCTATTTTGCTGGTGCCTGAGATTTCTCTGACGCCACAAATGACGGAGCGTTTTATTGCTCGATTTGGTGAGAAAGTAGCCATTCTACACTCAGGCCTATCCAATGGTGAGAAGTACGACGAATGGCGCAAGGTTGAGCGTGGCGACGCCCAAGTTGTTGTTGGTGCTCGATCAGCTATCTTTGCTCCTTTGAAAAATCTAGGTGTTATGATTATCGATGAAGAGCATGAAGCCAGCTACAAACAAGACAGCAATCCCCGTTATCATGCTAGAGAGGTCGCCATTTTACGGGCTCAGTACAATCAAGCAGCTCTGGTCCTTGGTTCGGCAACACCAAGCTTAGAAAGCCGTGCGCGGGCTGGAAAAGGCGTCTATCAACACTTACGTCTGACCCAACGAGCTAATCCTTTAGCCACTATTCCTGAAGTTCAAGTGATTGACTTTCGGGACTATATCGGGCAGAATGAGACGTCAAACTTTACGCCTCCTTTGCTAGAAGCCATCCAAGACCGTCTGGCTAAAAAAGAACAGGTAGTCCTCATGCTCAACCGTCGGGGTTATTCTAGCTTTGTTATGTGTCGGGAGTGTGGAACGGTGGATGCTTGTCCCAACTGCGATATTTCCTTGACTCTTCACATGGATACCAAGACCATGAACTGCCATTATTGTGGCTTTTCTAAGGGGATT
Organism: Streptococcus oralis SK610; assembly: GCF_000257455.1. Taxonomy (GTDB): domain Bacteria; phylum Bacillota; class Bacilli; order Lactobacillales; family Streptococcaceae; genus Streptococcus; species Streptococcus oralis_CB. The sequence goes on along the minus strand of NZ_AJKQ01000029.1, from coordinate 64,163 downwards.
CCTCATGTCTGTCCCAACTGTCAGAGTCGCAGCATTCGCTACTACGGTACAGGGACTCAGAAAGCCTACGATGAGCTGGCAGAGCTCTTTCCTCAGGCCCGCATTCTACGGATGGATGTGGATACGACCCGTAAGAAAGGCAGTCACCAAGCTCTTCTTGACCAGTTTGGCCGAGGGGAAGCAGATATCTTGCTGGGAACTCAGATGATTGCCAAGGGCTTGGATTTTCCAAATGTGACCCTAGTCGGAGTGCTCAATGCGGACACGGCCCTAAACTTACCTGATTTCCGTTCTTCTGAGAGAACATTCCAACTCTTAACTCAGGTGGCTGGTCGGGCAGGACGTGCGGAAAAAGCTGGGCAGGTCTTGATTCAGTCTTACAACCCTGAGCACTATGCCATTCGATTTGCCAAGGACCAAGACTACGAAGGCTTTTACACTTATGAAATGAGTATCAGACGCCAACTTGGCTACCCACCTTATTATTTCACCATTGGCATTACCCTCTCTCACAAGAAAGAAGAGGAGGTTGTCAAGCGTGCCTATGAAGTTATGGGAATTTTGCGCTCAGGTTTATCGGAAACTAGTAAAATCCTTGGACCGACACCAAAACCAATTGCCCGTACCCACAACCTGTATCATTACCAGATTTTGATTAAATACCGTTTAGAAGATGAGCTGGGTCCAACTCTCAATCGAGTTTTGGGCTTGACTCAAGAACGGGAAAATAGCGAGCTTCGTCTCAGTATTGACCACGAACCGCAGCAATTTTTATAAGAAGGAGAAGAAATGACAAAACTAATCTTTATGGGGACACCCGACTTTTCAGCGACAGTCTTAAAAGGACTTTTGACAGATGACTGTTACGAGATTCTAGCAGTTGTGACCCAGCCAGACCGCGCTGTCGGCCGTAAAAAAGTGATCCAAGAAACCCCAGTCAAGCAGGCTGCCAAAGAAGCAGGTCTTCCCATTTACCAGCCTGAAAAATTATCTGGAAGTCCAGAGATGGAAGCCATTATGAAGCTAGGAGCGGATGGGATTGTGACTGCTGCTTTTGGACAATTTCTCCCAAGTAAACTCCTTGATAGCATGGATTTTGCGGTCAACGTTCACGCTTCCCTTCTTCCCAAACACCGTGGTGGCGCTCCCATTCATTATGCCTTGATTCAAGGGGATGAGGAAGCTGGTGTGACCATTATGGAGATGGTTAAGGAAATGGATGCAGGAGATATGATTTCCCGTCGTAGCATTCCTATCACAGATGAGGACAATGTCGGCACCTTATTTGAGAAATTAGCCATTGTTGGTCGTGACTTGCTTTTGGATACCCTGCCTGCCTATATCGCTGGGGAGATCAAACCTATGCCTCAAGATCCTAGTCAGGTCACTTTCTCGCCAAATATTAAGCCAGAAGAAGAGAAACTCGATTGGACTAAAACCAATCGTCAACTCTTCAACCAAATACGTGGCATGAATCCATGGCCTGTTGCTCACACTTTTCTCAAGGGAGACCGCTTTAAGATTTATGAAGCTCTACCAGTAGAAGGTCAGGGAGCTCCAGGTGAGATTTTCTCTATTGGCAAGAAGGAATTGATTGTCGCAACGGCTGAAGGTGCTCTGTCTCTCAAGCAAGTGCAGCCAGCTGGTAAGCCTAAGATGGATATTTCTTCCTTCCTCAACGGTGTTGGACGCACATTGACAGTAGGAGAACGATTTGGTGACTAAAGTAGAAACGGCTAGAAGTCTAGCTCTAGCAGTGTTAGAGGATGTTTTTGTCAACCAAGCATACTCAAATATTGCTTTAAACAAATACCTCAAGGGGAGTCAGCTCTCAGCAGCAGACAAGGGTTTGGTGACAGAGATTGTCTACGGAACGGTAGCCCGAAAACTGACTCTGGAATGGTACCTGTCCCACTTTATCCAAGACCGGGATAAGCTAGATAACTGGCTCTATATCCTGCTCCTTCTGAGTGCCTACCAACTTCGGTATCTGGATAAGATTCCTAATCACGCTGTAGTCAATGAAGCGGTAGAGCTAGCTAAAGCCCGTAAAAAAGGTAGTGAAAAATTGGTCAACGCCGTCCTTCGTCGTATTTTGCGAGAAGGCTGGCCAGATATTGACAGCATCAAACGCAAAAACAAGCGTGATTCCATTGCCTATTCTCTCCCAGTTTGGCTCGTGTCTAAACTCAAGGAAGAGTATGGTGAAGAGCGAGCACAAGCCATCTTTAAAAGTCTCTTGGTGCGCAACAAAGCCAGTATTCGTGTAGCCGATTTGAGCCGAAAAGAGGAAATCAAGGCCGTGTTAGAGGCGACTGATTCCCCTTTGGCAGCCACTGGTCTGGTCAAGGAGCAAGGCCACTTTGCAGGCCATGATTTGTTCGCAGAAGGGGCTATAACCATCCAAGACGAATCCAGTCAACTGGTTGCTCCGACTCTTGATCTACAAGGTGATGAACAGGTCCTGGATGCCTGTGCCGCTCCGGGTGGGAAAACAGCCCATATGGCCTCTTACCTCACATCCGGTAAGGTGACGGCTTTGGATCTTTATGATCATAAGTTGGACTTGATCCAAGAAAATGCGGAGCGTTTAGGAGTAGCAGATCAAGTGCAAACGCAAAAATTGGATGCCAGAAAAGTGCATGAGTTTTTCGGTCGGGACTCTTTTGATAAGATTTTGGTAGATGCTCCCTGTTCTGGGATTGGACTTTTACGCCGCAAACCAGACATCAAATACAATAAAGAAACAGCAGATTTCACATCCTTACAGGAAATTCAGCTGGAAATATTAGGTAGTGTTTGTCAAACACTACGAAAAGGTGGTATAATAACGTATAGTACCTGTACTATTGTCTCTGAGGAGAACTTTCAAGTTGTTGAAGCATTTTTAGAAAGTCATCCAGAGTTTGAACAGGTAAAACTAGAACACGAATGCAAGGATATCTTGAAAGATGGTTGTATCTTAATCACTCCTGAACTATACGGAAGTGATGGATTCTTCATTAGCCAATTTCGCAAGATATCAGAATAGGAAGGAACTGACACAATGGAAATAGCATTATTAACAGATGTTGGTCAGAAACGGACAAATAATCAGGACTATGTCAATCACTTTGTCAACCGAGCAGGACGCACTATGATCATCTTGGCTGACGGGATGGGAGGCCACCGTGCAGGTAATATCGCTAGTGAGATGGCGGTCACAGATCTCGGTGTGGCTTGGGTGGATACCCAAATCGACTCAGTCAATGAAGTTCGTGAGTGGTTTGCCCACTACCTGGAGATTGAAAATCAAAAAATTCACCAACTAGGTCAGGACGAAGCATACAGAGGCATGGGAACAACGCTAGAAGCTGTTGCTTTTATTGACAACCAAGCCATCTATGCTCACATTGGAGATTCTCGTATCGGTTTGATTCGTGGAGAAGAATACCACCAGTTGACCAGTGACCATTCTTTGGTCAATGAATTGCTCAAGGCTGGTCAATTGACTCCAGAAGAAGCAGAAACTCACCCTCAAAAGAATATCATTACCCAGTCCATCGGACAAAAAGATGAAATCCAGCCAGATTTTGGGATGATTACACTGGAGTCAGGAGATTATCTCTTGCTCAATAGTGATGGTTTGACCAATATGATTTCGGCAAGCGAGATTTATGATATCGTAACCAGCGATATTTCCCTAGCAGACAAGGCGGCAACCCTCATTCGCTTCGCTAACAATGCAGGAGGTTTAGACAACATTACGGTTGCCCTTGTTTACATGAACGAGGAGGCAGCAGAATGATCCAAATCGGCAAGATTTTTGCCGGGCGGTATCGGATTGTCAAGCAGATTGGTCGAGGAGGCATGGCAGATGTTTACTTGGCCAAGGATTTGATCCTAGACGGGGAAGAAGTGGCAGTGAAGGTCCTGAGGACCAACTACCAGACAGACCCGATTGCTGTGGCACGTTTCCAACGTGAAGCGAGAGCCATGGCGGATCTGGACCATCCTCATATCGTTCGGATAACAGATATTGGTGAGGAAGATGGTCAACAGTACCTAGCTATGGAATACGTAGCAGGTCTTGACCTCAAGCGTTATATCAAAGAACACTATCCTCTTTCAAACGAAGAAGCAGTTCGGATTATGGGACAAATCCTCTTGGCGATGCGCTTAGCCCATACTCGAGGAATCGTTCACCGGGATTTGAAACCTCAAAATATCCTTTTGACACCTGACGGCACAGCTAAGGTCACGGACTTTGGGATTGCCGTAGCCTTTGCGGAGACCAGTCTGACCCAGACCAACTCAATGTTAGGCTCTGTTCATTATTTGTCACCTGAGCAAGCGCGTGGTTCTAAAGCGACTTTCCAGAGCGATATCTATGCGATGGGGATTATCTTCTATGAGATGCTGACGGGACATATCCCTTATGATGGAGATAGCGCGGTTACGATTGCCCTCCAGCATTTCCAGAAGCCACTTCCGTCCGTCATAGCTGAAAACCCATCTGTCCCTCAGGCTTTAGAAAATGTTGTTATCAAGGCGACTGCTAAGAAGCTGTCAGATCGTTATCAGTCTGTTTCAGAAATGTATGTGGACTTGTCAACTAGCTTGTCTTATAATCGTCGCAATGAGCCGAAACTGGTCTTTGACGATGCGAGTAAGGCAGACACTAAGACTTTACCTAAAGTTCCACAAAGTACACTGACATCGATTCCTAAAGCTCCGGTGCAAGAAGAACGCCCTCAGCCAAAGAAACCAACTCAACCAGTGGCAGAGCCGGCTCCAGCGCCAAAGCCAGCCAAGAAACGGAAGTTTAAGGCTCGCTATATGATTCTTTTTGCTAGTCTTCTATTGGTTGCAGCCTCTTTGGTCTGGATTTTGTCAAGAACACCAGCAACGATTGCTATTCCTGACGTAGCTGGACAAACCGTTGCAGAGGCTAAGGAAGCTCTTAAAAAATCCAAGTTTGAAGCTGGTGAAGAAAAGTCAGAAGCCAGCGATACCGTAGCAGAAGGACGTGTTATTCGAACGGATCCAGAAGCTGGTAGCGGCCGAAAAGAAGGAACCAAGGTCAATTTGATTGTTTCTTCTGGGAAGCAATCCTTCCAATTGAGCAATTACGTTGGACGCAAGTATACGGAAGTTGTAGCTGAACTCAAGGAGAAGAAGGTACCTGAAAATCTAATCAAGATGGAAGAGGAAGAATCCAGCGAAAGCGAACCTGGAACCGTCCTCAGACAGACTCCTGCATCAGGTTCGACCTATGATCTCTCAAAAGCTACTACGATTACCTTAACAGTAGCTAAGAAGGTGACTAGTGTCAGCATGCCGAACTACATTGGTTCAAGCCTCGAGTTTACAAAGAATAACTTGACTCAGATTGTCGGTGTGAAGGAAGCAAATATTGAGGTTGTAGAAGTATCGAATGCTCCTGAAGGAACGGCAGAAGGAACTGTTGTAAGTCAAACGCCAAGAGCAGGAGAACTGGTTGATCTTGCAAGTACGCGTATCAAACTTTCCATCTACAAACCAAAAACACCGCCGTCAACTTCATCCTCTAATCCTGCCCAACGTGGGAACCAGGGTTCTCCTACAAGTCCAAACCAGGGGAACCAACAAGGAAATCAACAAGGGAACACTCCTTCTAGCAGTTCATCCAATAGTGAAGGAACTCACGAAAGTTCTCGAGATTAAACGAATCTTTGTCATGATTTCATGACAAAGATTTTTTTTCACAAGATTTTGTGATAAAATATAGGGAGTAGAAAAAAGGAGGAGAAAATGGACGAATCGAGAGAGTTGAATGCCGTCATTGATGTGATTATGCTAGCAGGAACCATTCTCCTGAAAAGTGGCTCAGAGATTCATCGGGTTGAGGATACTATGATACGTATTGCCCATTCGCAGGGAATAATGGATTGCAATGTACTTGCCATGCCTGCAGCTATTTTCTTTTCTATCGAAAATACCAATATTTCTCGGATGAAACGGGTGACCTCATCCTCTTATAACATTGAAAAAGTTTGTGATGTCAACCAAGTATCACGGGAGCTTGTGGGCGGGCAGATTGATCTCTCGACAGCCTTTAAAAAGCTCAAAGAAATCGGCAATCAAGCCCTTCCTTATACCAAGTTCCAAGTGACTGTAGCAGCGACCCTCAGTGCCCCTTTCTTCTCGATTATGTTTGGGGGCAATGTTTATGACGCTTTTGGTGCAGCTATTGCGACTTTATTTGGATTTGCCTTCTCTCTCTACGTAGAGAAGTTTGTCCGCATTCCTTTTGTAACAGCCTTTGCGGGTGCCTTTGTTTTCGGATTGATCGCCCAGTTCTGGGCCCGCTATACAGGATTTCCTTCGACGGCAGACCTGATTATAGCAGGAGCGGTCATGCCCTTTGTTCCAGGGATTGCTCTGACAAATGCGGTACGGGATATCATGACCAACCATATCAACTCTGGTATGAGCAAGATGTTTGAATCTTTGCTCATTACCCTCGCTTTAGGGGCCGGCACCTCAGTCGCCCTGGTTTTGATGACATAAGATGACTCTAACAAGTATTTTGCTCCAAGCAGTGGCGAGTTTACTCGCCATTATCACCTTTCTAATCGTACTGAATGTTCAACGCTCCATGCTCCTACCTGGTGGTATTTTGGGAATGGGCGTTTGGCTCCTCTATCTCGTCCTCAAAGAACCAACCAATGTTATTATCGCGACCTTTATCGCAGCAGTAATTGGCTCTTGCATCAGCCAGATTTTAAGTATTGTCTATAAGACACCAGCGGTGGTCTTTGTCTTGGCTATTCTTGCCCCCTTGGTGCCGGGTTATTTATCCTATCGAACAACAGCTTTCTTTGTGACAGGAGATTACAGCCATGCTATTGCTAGCGCGACTTTGGTGGTTATGTTAGCCCTCGTTATTTCTATTGGAATGGCAAGTGGAACGGTGATTTTAAAGCTTTATTACTACATCCGAAAACAACAAGGAATCTCTTCCTAATGCAGTCAAAGCAAAGACTTGATTTGTTGAATCAAGTCTTTTTTCTCTCTTTTGTTTCTATTTGTGATAAAATAGAATGAAACGATTTTTTACAATGAATGAAAAAACAGAGGTAAATATGACAATCGGTATTGATAAGATTGGTTTTGCGACCAGTCAATATGTCTTGAAATTACAAGACTTAGCAGAAGCGAGGGGAGTTGACCCCGAAAAATTTAGCAAGGGACTCTTGTTAAATGAAATTAGTATTGCGCCACTGACTGAGGACATTGTTACCTTGGCAGCTAGTGCAAGCAACTCTATTCTAACAGACAAAGAAAAAGAAGAAATCGATATGGTCATCGTGGCGACTGAGTCAGGGATTGACCAGAGTAAGGCAGCGGCAGTCTTTGTTCATGGTCTATTAGGCATTCAGCCTTTCGCTCGTAGCTTTGAAATTAAAGAAGCCTGCTATGGAGCGACAGCTGCCCTTCATTATGCTAAATTGCATGTGGAGAATTTACCAGAATCAAAAGTCCTAGTCATTGCCAGTGATATTGCCAAGTATGGTGTGGGAACTCCTGGTGAGCCAACTCAGGGTGCTGGAAGTGTGGCGATGTTGATCACCCAGAATCCGCGCATTATGGCCTTTAACAATGATAATGTTGCCCAAACGCGCGACATCATGGATTTCTGGCGTCCGAACTATTCAAGCACTCCTTATGTAAACGGCATGTACTCGACCCAACAGTATCTTGATTGCCTGACAACGACTTGGGATGAATACAAGAAACGCTATGATTGGACTATGGATGACTTTGCGGCTATCTGCTTCCACTTGCCTTATCCTAAGTTAGCCTTAAAAGGCTTGCGCAAGATGATGGACAAAACTTTGTCTAAAGAAAAACAGGATAGTTTGCAAGAGAACTTTGACAAGTCCATTCTCTATAGTCAGATGATTGGGAATATCTACACAGGTTCCCTCTTTCTCGGCCTCCTCTCTCTTTTGGAAAATGCAGAGACTTTGAAGGCTGGAGATAAAATTGCCCTCTACAGTTACGGAAGTGGAGCGGTTTCAGAGTTCTTTAGTGGAGAGCTGGTTGAAGGCTATGAGGCCTATCTCGACAAAGAGCGCTTGAGCAAACTCAAACAACGTACAGCATTGTCTGTTGCAGACTATGAAAAAGTCTTTTTCGAAGAGGTGCAGTTGGATGAATCTGGTTCAGCCCAATTTACAGCTTATGAAAATCAAGACTATGCCTTGGTTGAAATTGTCGACCACCAACGCCGTTATAGCAAGGTTGAAAAATAATGAAGTTAAGTTGGAATGGATTTTCTAAAAAATCATACCATGAGCGCCTGGAGTTGCTGAAAGCTCAGGCGCTCCTTAGTCCTGAAAGGCAAACCAGTCTCGAGCAGGATGAACAAGTCAGCTTGGCTGTTGCAGACCAGCTGAGTGAGAATGTGGTGGGAACTTTTTCTCTGCCTTATTCCATCATTCCAGAGCTTGTGGTGAACGGTCAGGACTACACAGTTCCCTATGTGACAGAAGAACCGTCTGTGGTTGCTGCAGCCAGCTATGCCAGCAAAATCATCAAACGGTCAGGTGGCTTTACTGCTCAAGTACATCAGCGCCAGATGATCGGTCAGGTAGCCCTTTATCAAGTTGCTGAACCTGAAAAAGCGCAAGAGAAGATTGCCAACAAGAAAGTGGAGCTCTTGGAACTTGCCAATCAAGCCTATCCTTCTATCGTCAAACGTGGTGGCGGGGCGCGTGATTTGCATGTAGAGCAGATCAAAAGTGAAACAGACTTTCTAGTTGTTTATCTCCATGTCGATACCCAGGAAGCCATGGGAGCCAATATGCTCAACACCATGCTGGAAGCCTTGAAGCCAGTCTTAGAAGAACTCAGTCAAGGACAGAGTCTCATGGGAATCCTGTCCAACTACGCGACCGATTCTCTGGTGACTGCAAGCTGTCGTATCGCCTTTCGCTACTTGAGTCCCCAAAGGGACCAAGGACGAGAAATTGCGGAGAAAATAGCCTTGGCTAGCCAGTTTGCGCAGGTTGATCCCTACCGAGCGGCTACCCATAATAAAGGGATTTTTAATGGTATTGATGCTATTTTGATTGCCACGGGTAATGACTGGCGTGCCATCGAAGCTGGGGCCCATGCCTTTGCCAGTCGAGATGGACGCTATCAAGGTCTCAGTCAATGGACGCTGGACATGGAAAGAGAAGAATTGGTCGGTGAGATGACCCTACCCATGCCGGTAGCGACCAAGGGTGGCTCTATCGGTCTCAACCCTCGTGTAGCCCTCAGTCATGAACTACTAGGAAATCCTTCAGCTAAGGAATTAGCTCAGATTATCGTGTCCATCGGTCTTGCTCAAAACTTTGCGGCCCTCAAAGCCTTGGTCAGTACGGGCATCCAGCAAGGCCACATGAAATTACAGGCCAAATCCCTAGCTCTCCTAGCAGGTGCTAGTGAGTCCGAGGTTGCTCCCCTCGTTGAGCACCTCATCGCAGATAAAACCTTTAACTTAGAGACAGCCCAGCGCTATCTCGAAAACTTAAGATCATAAAAAACTCAGACGAATTCGTCTGAGTTTTTTGTACTTAAATACTTTTTCCAGGTAATAGGGTGACTGGTAAGAAGTAACCAGTTGTCGCGACTTCCTTGCCTTCGATCTTCTGCAAGAGAAGATCAACAGTGAGTTGGGCAATCTCTTCCAAGGGTTGCTTGATGGTCGCCAGTTGAGGGTAGTAGTTTTCGATAAAGTAAGTCCCATCATAGCCGATGACTTTGAGCTCTTCAGGAACAGAGATTCCCAGTTCCTGAGCTATTTTGATAACCAAGATGGCTGTCAGATCATCTGAAGCAAAGATAGCATCTGGTTTCTGATGAGTCAAGATATTCTTGATTTCCATTTCCTTTCTGACGGGAGAAAAGTCACTCGAAACATTGATAATAGGCGCTTTTGGGAGTACAGAGGCAAAACCAGCATGACGCAGTCCAGTAGGCGAATTGGAATTGTCATTCCCTGTAATCATGATAATAGACTGGGCACCTGTCTTGACCAAGGTTTGGGCAGCGAGAACCCCGCCACCGTAGTTGTCAGAGGAGACAACAGGAATGTCTGGAGACAAGTTTCGGTCAAAGGAAATGATTGGCGCTGTTACACGATTGTAGTCTTCAATTCCCAAGTTATGACTACCAGAAATGATACCGTCGACCTGATTGGCCTCTAGCATTTCGATGTACTCCCGTTCCTTCTTAGAATCGTGCTCGCTGTTACAGATGATGGTCTTGTATCCATTTTTAAAGAGTTGGTGTTCCAACTTATCAATCAATTCTGCATAGAAAACATTGGAAATATTTGGGAAAATTAAGCCAATCAACTTAGCTGATTTTCCTTGGAGGCTACGAGCTAAATTGTTGGGCTTATAGCCCAATTCTCTCATGGCTTCATTGACCTTGAGAATGGTTTTTTCAGACAGATAACCTTTTTTATTGATAACCCGAGAAACGGTAGTAGGGCTGACACCAGCAAGTTTTGCGACATCAGTTAGTTTTGCGACCATAATCTAATTCATAGTAGGTTCCGGTTGGGTTTCCAGATTTGATCAGGATACCATTTTGATCGGCATTCGGAAAGACGCGACCAGAAAATACTTTTTCTCCTTTATTGATAAAAATTTCAAAAACAGAATTGTCGATGAAGATGTTAGCAGTAGTAGTTTGCTTGTCGATTGGGCAAGAACGAGTGCTTCCAAATTCTTGGGCGTACTGCTCACCAGCCTGGCTACGATCCACTGTCACTTGACCATTTACAAGGTCAAAGTTGATTGAAAGTCCCTTGCCTTCTTTGTCGGCAAGTAAGACAATCTCGCTCTGGCTATTGGCTTCCAAGTTGAGCTCGAGTTCATAGCTGTTATTGGTTTGAGCACGATTTGAAAAGGGTTCTTCAGAGACACGAAGGTCCTTGATAGCTGCGACAGGGTATTGGTAGAGTTTGCCATCTTTGATAGTGAGTTCCTTGACCAATGAGAAAGTTCCTTGGTGGTCAAAACGATCAGATGGGTAGGCTACATCTGGTAGTCCAAGCCAACTAACTGCTAGAGAGCGTCCGTCTGGAGCGTTGAAGGCTTGCGTTGCATAGGCTTCGAAACCATAGTCTAGATTTTGCAATGGAGAGACATCTACCATTTTAGCATTTTCAGGATCAAAAGAAGCCCCGATTTTGTACATGTTTGGATAGATATTATCATAGTCTAGAACACTCTTATCCAATCCTTGCGGGCAGTAGAGAAGTACAGGTTGTTCACCGATAAAGACCAGATTTGGACATTCCATCATATAGGCAGTACGGTCGTTGGCAAAGTCTAGGTCACCAACTGCTTGCCAGTTGGTGTAATCATTATCTATAGCCTTGTAGAGACGAACAAAGCCTTTTTTCTCCAAGTCCTGTCCACCCACGATAGCATAATATTGCCCCTTAAAGTTGAAAATTTGTGGGTCGCGGAAGTGGTCGGTAGAGTCTGCTGGCTGGTCAATCAAGACCTTGTCAATCTTCGAGATCTTGCCATCTTTTCCCAAAAGAGCACCAACCTGGTAAGGGTGACGAATCCAGTTTTCATCACGGACATTTCCAGTATAGAATAGGAACAACTGATCGCCAAACTGCATGGCAGATCCAGAGTAGGCCCCGTGGCTATCTAATGGAGTATCAGGCAAAACTTTGACTCCAGTTTCTGTAAAGTGCACTAAATCATCACTTTCAAGCTGCACCCAAGATTTCAAACCATGAGCTGCACCAAAGGGGAAGTTTTGGTAAAAGAGAATCCATTTACCATCAAAATAGGAAAAGCCATTTGGGTCATTGAGAAGCCCCATTTTAGGCTCGACATGGTAATGAGTATGCCATGGAGATTGTGCCATCTTTTCCTTGATTTGCTTGATTTCATCATTAGACCAGTCTTCATAGCGTCTATAACGGCGCTCAGTTGTCCATTCCATTTTATCTTTCCTCCATAAGTTCTATTCTATTCTATTATTAATAGTAAACGTTTTCGGCAAAAAAAGCAAGCCTTTTATGTTAAAAAAGAGAAAAATATGTCAAACGGTTGCCATAAATCAAGTAAAGGAAATCTAACAAATTTTCACGAAAAAATGAAAGAAAATGTAAATAAAAACCTTTATTCCTCAAGTTTAAAGATATTTTTTTGAGGAAAAAGAGAATTTCCCTCAAAAACGAGCAAAAATAATCAGAGGAAAAAGAAAGGGAATAAAAATTTCTGCAAAACGCTTGACATATTTTAGAAACGTGATAAAATAATAGTCGTAGGGCGAATAAAATCGCTTTCAAACAAGAACAAAATTTTATAAGGAGATTTTTGCAAATGAACAATCAGGATATTGCAAAAAAAGTCATCGAAGCCCTTGGCGGACGTGAAAATGTCAACAGTGTTGCCCACTGTGCGACTCGTCTACGTGTCATGGTCAAAGATGAAGGGAAAATCAATAAGGAAGTGATTGAGAACTTGGATAAAGTTCAAGGAGCTTTCTTTAACTCAGGTCAATACCAAATCATCTTTGGTACTGGTACAGTAAACAAGATGTACGACGAAGTGGTTGCACTTGGTTTGCCAACATCTTCTAAAGAAGACATGAAAGCAGAAGCTGCTAAACAAGGAAACTGGTTCCAACGTGCTATCCGTACTTTCGGTGACGTCTTTGTGCCAATCATTCCAGTTATCGTAGCAACTGGTCTCTTCATGGGTCTTCGTGGGCTCTTGAACGCTCTTGGAATGACACTTCCAGAAGATGTTACCATTTACAGCCAAATCCTCACAGATACAGCCTTTATCATCTTGCCAGGTTTAGTTGTATGGTCAACCTTCCGCGTATTCGGTGGTAACCCAGCTGTTGGTATCGTCCTCGGTATGATGCTTGTTTCTGGTTCGCTTCCAAACGCTTGGGCTGTAGCATCAGGTGGTGAAGTAACGGCTATGAACTTCTTTGGTTTCATCCCTGTTGTTGGTTTGCAAGGTTCTGTTCTTCCAGCCTTCATCATTGGGGTGGTCGGAGCCAAGTTTGAAAAAGCTCTCCGCAAAGTGGTCCCAGATGTCTTGGATCTCTTGGTGACACCGTTCGTGACACTTTTGGTCATGTCTATCCTTGGACTCTTTGTCATCGGACCAGTCTTCCACGTTGTTGAAAACTACATCCTTCTCGGAACAAAAGCGATTCTTGCCTTGCCATTTGGTCTTGGTGGTTTGGTCATCGGTGGGGTTCACCAATTGATCGTCGTATCAGGTGTGCACCACATCTTCAACTTGCTTGAAGTACAATTGCTTGCTGCTGACCATGCGAACCCATTTAACGCCATCATCACTGCAGCGATGACAGCTCAAGGGGCTGCAACTGTTGCGGTTGGTGTTAAAACGAAGAATCCTAAACTGAAAACACTTGCTTTCCCAGCTGCTCTTTCTGCCTTCCTCGGTATTACAGAGCCTGCTATCTTCGGGGTAAACTTGCGCTTCCGTAAACCATTCTTCCTTTCATTGATCGCTGGTGCCATCGGTGGTGGATTGGCTTCTATCCTTGGACTTGCTGGTACTGGTAATGGTATCACCATCATCCCTGGTACAATGTTGTACCTTGGGAATGGTCAATTGTTCCAATACCTTCTTATGGTAGCTGTATCATTCGTTCTTGGTTTTGTCCTTACTTACATGTTTGGTTACGAGGACGAAAAAGAAGTTGCTTCTGAAGTAGCGACAGAACGTTTGGTTCAAGAAGAAACAACTGGTAACATTCCAGTAGCTCCTCAAAATGAAACAATCCAAACTCCAATCGTTGGGGACGTAGTTGCTCTTGAGAATGTTAACGACCCAGTCTTTTCAAGTGGTGCAATGGGACAAGGGATCGCTGTAAAACCAAGCCAAGGTGTGGTTTACGCACCAGCTGATGCAGAAGTATCGATCGCTTTTGCCACAGGACATGCTTACGGTTTGAAGACAGCTAATGGAGCTGAGATCTTGATCCACGTTGGTATCGATACGGTGACTATGAACGGTGAAGGATTTGAACAAAAAGTTTCTCAAGGCGACAAGGTTAAAGCTGGTGATGTTCTTGGAACCTTTGACTCAAACAAAATCGCTGCTGCAGGTCTTGATGATACAACAATGGTTATCGTTACAAACACAGCTGACTACGCTTCTGTGACACCAGTCGCAAGTGGTTCAGTTGTCAAGGGTGACGCTATCATCGAAGTGAAAGCCTAGTCCTCTTTGAAAATCAGATTTAAAAACAAAACGAACAAATATCATGTTTGTTCGTTTTTACTTGGATGGTAAGATTTACAGAGGAAAATCTAAAATATTGAGAAATCTAGCCCTTTAAAATGTGCTATAATAGAGAAAACAAAGATAAGAGGTTTATCATGACAAAATTATATGGAAGCTTAGAAGCGGGCGGTACAAAGTTTGTCTGTGCTGTCGGTGATGAAAACTTTAATGTTGTGGAAAAAACACAATTTCCTACAACAACTCCAATCGAAACAATCGATAAAACCATTGAGTTCTTCTCAAAATTCGATAATCTTGCAGGTCTTGCCATCGGTTCCTTCGGTCCCATTGATATCGACAAAAACTCAAAAACCTATGGCTTTATCACAACGACTCCAAAACCTCACTGGGCAAATGTAGACCTACTTGGTGCCCTTCGTCGTGCCCTCAACGTACCCATGTATTTCACAACTGACGTAAACAGTTCTGCCTATGGTGAAGTGGTTGCGCGTAACAATGCTGGCGGCCGCATCGAAAACTTGGTTTACTACACGATCGGTACAGGGATCGGTGCAGGTGTTATCCAACGTGGTGAGTTTATCGGTGGTGTGGGTCACCCTGAGATGGGTCACTACTATGTGGCTAAACACCCAATGGATGTAGAAAAAGAATTTAACGGCGTTTGTCCTTTCCACAAGGGCTGTTTGGAAGGCTTTGCGGCTGGTCCAAGTCTCGAAGCCCGTACAGGTATTCGTGGTGAAAATATTGAACTCAACAGTTCTGTCTGGGATGTTCAAGCCTACTATATCGCTCAGGCTGCGGTCAATGCTACTGTGACTTTCCGTCCAGATGTGATTGTCTTTGGTGGTGGCGTCATGGCACAGCAACACATGCTGGACCGTGTACGTGAGAAATTCACAGCTCTTCTCAATGGTTACCTACCAGTACCAGACGTGCGTGACTATATCGTGACTCCAGCAGTCGCAGGAAATGGTTCTGCCACACTTGGAAACTTTGTCCTTGCTAAGAGTGTCGCAAAATAAAATAAACAAAACATCCGCTTGGGAAACCAAACGGATGTTTTGTTTGACGAAAATGTTTTTGAGCCTTTCCTTAAGTGATGACGGACGGTAGCGACTTTCTTCGAAATTCCATACCTAAACTTTGAGCCTAATGTCTCAAAGTTTCCGAACACCTGAAACCATTAGATTTCAGGTGTTTTTATCACGGCGGAAAGGCTAGGTAAGTCCTCAATTCACTATCGAAAAGTTGGCATGATTTCCCTACCAAAGTATATTTAGTATCAGGCTATTTTCTATTCTCAAAACATCTGCCAGAAGAAATCAATGATATAAGTCAAACCATAAGTATAAACCACTAGGGTAAAGGGCTTGGTCAGAATGATGATAATCATATAGCGTTTGAAGGTCATCTTGGTAAGGGCAGCCAGCATGCAGAGAAAGTCAGCTGGGCTAACTGGCCAGATCATCATAAAGATAAAGAACCGCTCGAAACGATTGCCCTTATCTAGCCAACCGATGTACTTGTCATAGGTGCGCTTGCTGACGACCGACTGAACAAAGGCAGCTCCATAGAGACGCACCAGGTAAAAGATAATAGCACAGCCAATCACGATGCCGATATAGTTATAGATGGTTCCAATGATATGGCCGTAAATAAAGACCCCAGCCACTGAGGTCAAAGCTCCCGGAATGATCGGAACGACGGTTTGTAGGATCTGTAAAAAGATAAAGAGTGGTGGCCCCCAAACCCCAGCTTGCTGGATAAAGGCCGATAGGGTTTCCTTGGACTGTAACACTCCTGCCTGATAGGCCCAAATACAGAAAATCAAGGTGCCGACTCCCCCGACGATAGATGAAATATTGATGACTTGCTGTAGAAGGGGAGAAACAGCTTTCATTTGCTTATCCTGTGACATGTAAACTCCTCATAGATAGTATGATTCTACTATACCATATTTTATGGAGAAAAACTATCTGGATTATCTGACTGGAGAAATAAGTGTGGTAAAATGAGAATAAGAAAAAGACGGTATAGAATGAGGGGTATCATGTTAGGTTTAAACTTTAAAGGAAGCTGGCGCCAATATCAAAAACAGGTCTTGGATCGTTTTCAGGACTATCAAGCAGACGGTCATGTTCATCTAGTGGCCGCTCCAGGGTCTGGAAAGACCACCATTGGTATCGAGCTAATCGCTCGTTTTGGCAACCCAGCCCTCATCTTAGTTCCGACTGTCACTATTCGTGAACAATGGGTAGATAGGATTCAAACAGCTTTTCTAGAGGATGGCCAGAGGCTTTCAGACCTCGTTTCCCAAAACTTAAAGGAGATGAAGGCATTAACGATTGTGACCTATCAGGCTTTTCATAGTGCCATGAACCAACTTCAATCACAAGAAGATGGAGAAGCAGAGGATTTTATGGGGTTTGATTTGCTTGCAAGCCTAAGAGCTCAGAAAGTTGCGACTCTTTGTTTGGACGAATGCCACCACCTGCGCAATGAATGGTGGAAAAGTCTGGAAGCCTTTCGCAAGCAGTATGAACAGTTGCAAGTCATCTCCCTGACAGCCACACCACCATATGACAGCGAGCCAGAACTCTGGGAACGCTATATCCGTATGTGTGGGGAAATCGACCAAGAAATAACAGTACCCGAATTAGTCAAGGAAGACACTCTTTGCCCTCATCAGGATTTTGTCTATATGTGTTCACCAACAGCTGAAGAGTCGGAACGTCTCAAACGGTTTGAGGAGACTAAGTGGGACTATATTCACCACCTTATAGTTGATCCTGATTTTCAAACATTTGTAGCAGGGTCTAAGGTCCTCAAAGGGGATATTTCATCTGATTTGCTCTTAGAAGATCCCAAGTACTTGTCTGCTATGTTGATTTATATGCATTCTCAGGGGTTAACGATTCCTCCCTCTTTACAAAATTTACTGGGAACCCAGAAGCTTCCAGCATTGACCTCCTACTGGCTGGAGACGCTGTTGCAGAGCATGCTCTATCAGACGCCAGACTGGTATGATGATTCGGATGCATATAGGAAAAAGATAGAGGCTGACTTAAAGGCGCGTGGATTGGTGGAAAAGCGTCAGGTTTATCTGGTTAAGTCAAAGGCTTCTGACCAGCTTTTAACCCAATCTCTGGGGAAGTTGTCTGCCATTGTCGATATCTTTTTGACGGAGTATGAGAGTCTAGGTCAGGAACTGAGACAGTTAGTACTAGCTGACTATATTCGCAAGGATTTTGCTACCTATCTGGGAGATAATCAGGCAACCATTTCTCAGTTGGGGGTTCTCCCTTATTTTGAAAGCATTCGTCGAAAAGCTCAGGAGCAAGAGATTCCTGTATCTTTGGCTGTCTTGTCAGGTAGTGTCGTTATTTTGCCTACCGATGTGGCAGCAGAGTTGGAGGAACTCTTGCCTCAGGTTCCTCTTAGTTTCTCATCTATTGGTCACTTGGATCCAAAAGATTATGTGCAGGTTGGTTTTCCTAGCT
This sequence comes from Streptococcus oralis SK610, assembly GCF_000257455.1. Classification (GTDB taxonomy): domain Bacteria; phylum Bacillota; class Bacilli; order Lactobacillales; family Streptococcaceae; genus Streptococcus; species Streptococcus oralis_CB. The sequence goes on along the minus strand of NZ_AJKQ01000029.1, from coordinate 46,381 downwards.
CAGCTAAGGGAATCGTAGCGGCAGTGACGGAGCTTTTTCAACGAGGACGGATTCAAGTCCTAGTCGGAACCAAATCTCTCCTCGGAGAGGGTTGGGATGCTCCTTGTGTCAATTCCCTAATCCTCGGAAGCTTTGTGGGGAGCTTTATGCTGAGTAACCAGATGCGCGGGCGTGCCATTCGTATCTGGCCGGGACATCCAGAAAAGACCAGCAACATCTGGCATCTGGTAGCCGTTCAAGCGCAAGCACTTATCACTCTTCTTGGTGAGGAGCCTAGACCAGAGAGCAATCAGGATCTGCAGACCTTGTCGCGACGGATGGAGCATTTTCTTGGATTGGCTTATAATCAGGAGAGTATTGAGACCGGCTTGGATCGTTTGGATTTTCCAAAGCCCCCTTTTAAGAAAAAGCAAATTAGTGAGTATAATGAGCGAGTTAAGAGTCTCTCCAAGGATCGAGCAGGCTTGAGACAAAAATGGCAAGATGCTCTTGTCGTAGCGGATCAGTTCGAGATAGTTACAGAAGTCGCAACTCAAAAACAGAAAATCCCAGTCATGCTCTTTCTTGATGCATTAAAATGGGTTCGCCTGTCATTACTCTTGTTGGCAGTGGATTTGTTGGTCTTGCTATTTAGACTGAGACTGATCGGTGTTTGGTGGCTTACAGCAGCCTGTTTCCTCTTTTTGGCCTTTGCATCTTGGCGCTACCTCCGCTATAAGAGTCCCTATAAACGCTTGCAGTCTCTGGGTGAGCAGATCCGAAAGGCTCTGCTAGATTCGGGACATCTAACGGATGATCAATCCCGTGTTCAGGTAGAGGAGGACAAGGAAAACTACATGGTTTTCGCCTATCTCAAGGGAGGAAACATGAGGGACAAGGAGCTGTTTGCGCAGACTGTGGGAGAGTTCTTTGCTCCAGTGGATAACCAGCGCTATCTCTTGAAGGCAGAGAAAGTCCGACAAGGTCAGTCACCTTACTATGTCGTGCCTAGTCTTTTTGATAAGCGCAAGGAAGAAGCACAGAAATTCCTTGACTTTCTGACGCCAACTATTGGACGTTATCACCTGATCTACACACGAACAGAGGCAGGAAGGAAAACCCTTCTCGAAGCTCGTATAAAAGCTCTCTCTAACAAAAATGACCGTATCTTGACTAAGAAGAAGGTTAAAAGTCAGTTGGAGTAGGAGCGTATGGGAAAATCCATCTGAAACATGATATAATATAGTAAAATTGTGCATTATAAAGGAGAGAATGATGCAAGTAAAACCAGAACTGGAGATAGAAAAACAACTGATCACCCAACTGGTAACTGGGGAAAGTCAATGGACTTATAGAGAAGACCTAAAAACAGAAGAACAATTATGGGACAATTTCTTTACTAAACTAGCCCAAAATAACGTTGCCCTGCTAGCAGATCATCCTTTGACTGAGCAGGAAAAACGCCAGATTCAAAATCAACTCAACTTTGTCAGCTACTATGATGCTGCCAAGTGGTTGGTCGGAGAAAATGGCATTGCCAAAGTCGAGGTTCAGAGAGAAGATGCCAGCTTAGGCACCATTCGTTTATCAGTTATCTGGCGAGACAATATCGCAGCTGGTAAGTCGAGCTATGAAGTAGTCAACCAAGTCGAGCGAGACAAGGCGTACCCTCAAGATCAAGACAGACGAATGGATGTGACTCTTCTGATTAATGGACTTCCTATGATTCACATTGAGCTCAAGAGTCCAGGAGTTGGATTTTTGAAAGCTTTTTATCAGATAGAAAAATACGACCGTGAAGGAAAGTTCCGAGGTATTTACTCAAGCTTGCAGATGTTTGTCGTGACCAATAAGGTTGACACTCGCTATATCGCTGCAGCCCGTGAAAATAAACTAAACAAACAGTTTCTGACCAAGTGGGTGGATAAGGACAACCGGCCTGTGACGGATCTGACCAGCTTTGCCCATGAGGTACTCTCCATACCGCGGGCCCATCAGATGGTCATGCAGTATTCAGTCATTGATGATAGCAAGAAAGCCCTGATCCTCCTGCGTCCTTATCAGATCCATGCCATTGAGGCAGTACAGGACGCTTCTCGTCGTCAAGAGTCGGGCTATATCTGGCACACGACAGGTTCAGGGAAGACCCTGACCTCTTACAAAGTAGCCCGCAATCTCTTGCAGATCCCTGCCATCCAAAAGACCATCTTTGTCGTCGATCGTAGAGATCTGGACCAGCAGACGACCTCATCCTTCCTCTCATACGCTGCCAACGATGTCATTGATATCGATGAGACGGATAATACTCACGAACTAGTCAAACGTCTAGGTGGCAATGACAAGCGCGTGGTAGTCACGACCATTCAGAAAATTGCGACCATGATGCGCAAGTTTGAAGAAGGCAAGTACCAGCGGGATGCTGGGAAGATCAAGGACCTGCGCGTGGCCTTTGTCGTGGATGAGTGCCACCGAGCTGTCACTCCACAAATGCAAAAGGAGATCAAGGCCTACTTCCGAAACTCTCTCTGGTACGGCTTTACAGGGACTCCGATCTTCAAGGAAAACAAACGAAAACAAGTGGGAGACTTGGCTCAAACAACCCACCAACAGTATGGCGAACGCCTGCATGAATACACAGTTAAGGAAGCCATCCATGATGGAGCAGTTCTCGGCTTTAAGGTGGATTATCGAAATACCATCATCTCTGATATGCTGGAGGAGGAGATTCCTGATAGTGCTTATGAGGACAAGGAACACATGCTAGAAGTCCTGGATGCTATCCTTAATAAGAGCCAGCAACAGCTCAATATCCCTAAAGGAGTTGGAAAAAGCTATGACGCTATTTTGACGGTCAAGTCTATCCCACAAGCACAGGCTTATTATAATCTGCTCAAGAGTATCATGGCTGGCAAGGAACGGGTCAAAGTCTCCGAGCGGGTCAAACGCCATTTACCGGATTTTCCAAAGTTTACCATCACTTACTCAGTGTCTGAAAATGAGGAAGAGTCTATCGGTTACCAAGACCATATGAAGCAGGTTATGGAGGACTATAACCAAGAGTTTGATACTCACTTTACAATGGCAGATCTTCGTGGTTTTAATACAGATGTCAATAACCGTCTAGCTCGAAAACAGGATAAATACCTCTATCGCAAGGAGCAGTTGGACTTGGTTATCGTGGTCAATCGTCTCTTAACGGGATTTGATGCGCCTTGTCTATCGACCCTCTTTATCGACCGCAAACCCATACAACCGCAGGACTTAATTCAGGCCTTTAGTCGTACCAACCGTATCTTTGATTCTAGTAAGACCTATGGGCATATCATCACTTTCCAAAAGCCTCTAGCCTTTAAGGAAGCAGTGGATAATGCCCTCAAGCTCTACTCAAATGGTGGTGAAAATGATGTCCTAGCCCCAAGCTGGGAAGAGGAAAAGAGGAACTTTTTACGGAGTTGCAGTGATTTTCAAAATCTCATCACCGATGATCCTGATGAAGGACTCCAAATCGAGCAAATCTCTACACCTGAGTTGAGAAAGCTCGCCAAGGCCTATCAAGTCTTTGATAAATATCTAGCCTCTATCCGCGTTTATAAAGAGTATGACGAGGAAGAAATCTACGCCCAGACAGGACTAAGCGCAGAAGAATTGGAAACCTATCTTGGCTTCTATCAAAACATCCTAGCTGAATTAAAAAGCCGAAGAGATGATGATGGTGAGGATGGTGAACCCCTTGATATTCACTATGAACTAGAGTCTATCCAAGTGGATGAGATCAACTATGCCTATATCCTAACCTTAATCCAAAGCCTGATCGAGCAAGGTCAGAGTCAAGAAAAGAACCTAAGCGCTCAAGATAGAGAAGCAGTGGATAACTATATTCAAAGCCTTGAGAAGACCAATCCAAATCTTGCCCATATCATCACTGAACTATGGAAGGAAGTACAGGACAAGCCAGAAAGCTATCGTGGTCAGTCCATTGCCAATATCTTGGATCAGATGATCGAGGCGGTTATCCAGCAACATATCCAAGTCTTTAGCAAGCGTTGGTATGTCGGAGAGGATGAACTCCGTTACTATGTCGAGCACTACCGTAAGGGAGCTAAAAAACAACTAGGAGAAAGCCAGCTGACCAAGAGCCAGCGCTATCAGGACTATAAGATAGAAGTGGCAGATGCCCTTAATCCCCTCCTCTATAAAAAACAAATCAAGGAGGCATGTAAGCAACTTGTCGAAGAAGTCATTGAGCCGTTGAGGGTTGGAAGATAGGAGAAGGGAAGTAAAATACATTTGATAAAAAAATCATTTAAATTATCGTGCAAGTATTTTTTTAGTTTATTATCCTTGTTATCATTATTGGCTACTTTTATAAATATTAGTGATATTTATAAAAGTAATAATATAATAAGCCATATAATTAAAGTTATAATCACTTTTCTTGTATTATATGTCTTAAGTTTTGTTTGTGCATTTTTATATTACTATTTCAAAAGGAGAGTAATATATTTTAAATATAATAGGTTTGTAGTTTCAGGGACATATGGAAATATACTAGATTACATTGGCGCTAGTAAAGTTAATTTAATAGTTCCTGTAAATAGTTGTTTTGATACAAGAATAGATGATTCAGTTATTTCTTCCAATTCACTTCATGGGCAAGTTATTAGATTTTTATACGATAATAATTTAGTATCACAGTCAGATCTCAATAAGAAGATTAAGCGTAGTTTGAGAGAACAGAATATATCATCAGTAAATATTAGTAATGATGTAAAACAAGGTGGAAAATCAGTAGGAAATTATAATAGATACCCTATCGGAAGTACTGCTTTTGTGGATATTGGTAACGTTAGATATCATTTTATAGCATTATCTATTATAGAAAATAATAAGAATGCTAAAACTAGTGATCAAGACTATCTTATAGTTTTGAATGCAATAGTTGATAATTGTTTTAGGAATTCTAATGGTAATCCAATATATCTACCCTTGGTTGGTTCTGGTTTGTCAAAACTAAATTATAATCATCGGCAACAATTAGAATTTATGGTTAAATACTTCATGCTACGTAAAACAAAATTAACATCTGATGTCGAAATCGTAATCCGAAAGGAAGATGGAGATACAATTTCTATATTATAATTTAGGTGAGAGATGAGTACGAATAAGGTAAAAGATCCGATTATAGTTTTTATTAGTTCTAAATGCGATGGGAAGTATAGAGAGATGCGTAAAAGACTCTCTAAACTCATTAATGATTCGCCTTTAATGAATTCAATTTGTTATGAAGAAGAGGGGAGTCGCAGTGTTAAATCGGAGGAATTTTATGTAAATCATGTAAAGTCTTGTGACGTATGCTTAATTATCATTGATAATGAAGATGGAATCAGTCCTTCGGTTTTAAAGGAAATTGACACTGCAAAGAAGCATAATAAAAAATGTTTATATTTCTTTTGTACTGAAAATTCTAGTGAAAAGACTCAATTACAGGAAGATCTTTCTGCCAAAGTAAAATATTCAGAAATACCTGTGTTTGATCAGATTCCAGAAACAGTAATTGAATCAATTGCTGGAGATATTGTTTATTATTATCGTTATAGAAATAGTGATACTGTTGATTACAAAATTTCTGATATCAATACAGATAAGTATTCTTCAACAATTCTTGATATTTCAAAAGAATCAAAAGTGTTATGTGAATATCTTTTCAGAGTGTTTCAGTTGAACTTATCACAAGATGAAAATAAATTATCAAACATTGAGCAGGAGATAATAAAGTTTTTCCAATTTGTTTTTAATAAACATAAATTCTCAGAAATTAATTTTGATATTCTAGAGGAGTATTTTGTTTCAAAAAACGAAAAGGAATTAAAAGAAATCCTAACTCAAAGATTCAATGCTTTAAAACTATATTTTAGGGGTGATCTAAATGGTGCAATATCCATTCTATCTGATAGTTTAGTGAAATCAACTGACGATGTAAACATTCCAAAATGGATAGTTAACAATATAGCAATAGATTTAAGAAATGTTCAAAATGAGAAAGGGAATTATGAAAATAGATGGCCAATTTCAAATACTGGTCAGGAATATATAAATAAATCAAAAGAGCCTCTTTACTTTCCATTGTTAGATAGAAGAGAGAAAATGTTTTTTGAGCAAATAGACAAATTTCAAGCAGATATTTTATATTCAGAATCTGTAAAGAGTTATAATCTATGTAATATTGGACTATTTCAATGGATATCGGAATCATTTATATTATCATTGGGTTATGCCTCTATTACTCATATACAACATGCAAAAATTTTGATGAAAGTATTATTAAGAACACTTGTAGGAATGAATGATGATTATGAGTTTAAGATAGAATTATTTGGTCTAGCTATAACAACCTCAGATAAAGAATTAGCAAGTTATATACTAAAATCTGAATCAATAATAGAAATTATTGGACCAGAAGAGATTGAATTCGTTCTGAAAATGATCCGTAATATCGAATTTCAAAATAATCGGTTACGCTCCTTATGTTATTTACTGCGATATTTTTCTGATTACTTTGATGAATTTAAATTAAATTCAAATCTTATTGAATTTAAAGGTGAAGTTATAAAATGGTTGAATCAAGATAATAGTGAGTTGAATTTAGAAAAGCCAATTTTTGAGGCCTTAAAGAAAATAGTAAATAGATCTAACTATTTGGATATTATTGTTATTCTAGATACAATCTTTGAAAAAAAAATGCTTCGTTTTTATGATAGTTCTTTTTCTTTACTCTCTCTCATTGACTATAGTTGTCTACCTGATAAGATTCAGGAAAAAGTTGTTGATTATTTTAAAAATGGTGATAAGGAAAATATATATGGGAATTATGGAGATGCTGTTATTCGATTTCTAAAGAATTCTAGCATTGATAATACTGAATTATTAAATTATATTAGAGAAAGTAATTCCGCATTAGAAGAAAAAGTAAAATTTGAATTAGGACATGATGCTTCTCCTGAAAAATATATTGGCGATTTTATTGATGATATAATTACTTATAACGAAACACAAGGTAAGGATGGGATCTTTACATTTTATGGAGTAAATAATTTCCAAACAATATTTAATATTATTAAGATAGATAATGTAAAATTATCTGAAGAGATTTTTAATAGACTTATTGATGTTTGTAAGCAGACTATTATTTCAGATAATCAAATATTAAGCGATAAATATTCTTCATTTAACCTTTTATTTCAAATTTATTTTTCTCAAACTCATGACTATAATTGGGAAAAACTAACTGATGTATTTCAATCAAATACAAATACATTACTAGTACATAGTGATTTAATTGACGAAAATCCAATTATTTTATCTATTCAACTGAATGTAATGAAAAGTATTTGTGATGGTAACTATAATCTTGTTATTAACGATATACTCAAACTATCTGATGAAAATATATCTGAAATTAAGAGGCTAGTGTCATTTCTACAAACAATTTTCGAATTTAATAAGTTTTCTCCGAATAATGAGTTTATTATGTTTTGTACTTATTTTTGTTTAAACATGACCAAACATTATTCTAGAAATATTAAGATGAACGCAACAGATTTATTGATTAAACTAACTAAATATAAAATTGTTAATCAGATTATATTAAATCAACTATCAAATATGATGGATTGTTTTAGCTCCGATATCAAGCTAGTTATTGTAAAAAATATAGATAAAATTATTTCAAATGGTGATTATAAAGAATATATTATAGAGAAGGCAAAATTAGATAATCACTATTTAGTAATTAAGTATGCAAATGAATATAGAATGGAAAATTCTAATGAATAATTTTAAAATTCCCAAAATTAGATTTATGAATTTTAATGACAAGTGGAACTATAAAACACTTGACGAAATATCAAATTCTATCGAATATGGAATAAATGCTCCTGCGAAGGACTTTGATGGTAATCATAAATATCTTAGAATTACAGATATAGACGATGCCTCTAGATTATTTATAACTGAAAAACTTAGTTCTCCTGATATAAATTTTACCGCGGGAGGTTATGAAAACTATAAATTACAGAAAAATGATCTTCTATTCGCACGTACTGGTGCAAGCGTTGGCAAAACCTATTTATACAGAAAAACAGATGGCAAAGTTTATTATGCTGGATTCTTAATTAGAGCAAGATTACATGATTCATATGATGGAAATTTTGTTTTTCAACAGACGCTTACCGATAAGTATAAGCGATTTATTGAAATCACTTCTCAACGGTCAGGTCAACCTGGGGTTAATGGGAAAGAATATGGAGAGTGGAAGATTGGCATGACATCCTACGACGAACAAACCTCCATCGGCTCCTTTTTCCGAACTCTCGACGACCTTCTAGCGAGTTACAAGGACAATCTCACCAACTACCAATCTCTCAAGGCAACCATGCTCTCCAAGATATTTCCAAAAACTGGACAGACCGTTCCTGAGATTCGTTTAGATGGATTTGAAGGTGAGTGGGAAGTGGTTAACTTAGGAACATTGATAGAAAATTATGATGAGATAATATCAGGTGCATCAGGTTTTCCAATTGCAACTTCTTCTAGAAAAGGTCTTTATTTACAGAATGATTATTTTGAAGGAGGGAGGACTGGAATAGATTTGACACTTGATTTTCATAGAGTTCCAATGGGCTATGTCACTTATCGTCATATGTCAGATGATTCTATTTTTAAGTTTAATAAGAATAATTTTGAAACTGATGTTCTGGTTTCTAAAGAATATCCAGTATTTATTAGTAATGATAGCTCTGATATCGATTTTCTACTTTATCATTTGAATAACTCTAGGTTATTTTTAAGATTTTCAACTATGCAAAAATTGGGCGGTACACGCGTTCGGTTGTACTATAAAAACTTTATTACTTATAAGCTTGCAGTACCAACACTTAAAGAACAACAAGCCATCGGTGCCTATTTCTCTAACCTAGATAACCTCATCGCTGCTCATCAAGAAAAGATTTCTCAGCTTGAGACTCTGAAAAAGAAACTATTGCAGGAAATGTTTATCTAACGTTTTATTTAACTGAAGGGGGGCTAACTATGCCAGATACAACTTTTAACCGTGAAAAGAAAACAGATAGACCTGTTATTGCACTTTGCTATGATTTTGATAAGACACTTTCTCCAGATGATATGCAGGCTCAAGGATATATCCAAACAGTACAACCAGAAGGTAGCGATATGATTGGTGATTTCTGGAAGGAGTCAAATGGTCGTGCCACGGCAAATAATATGGATAAGAACCTTGCTTATATGTATACAATGAAGAAAAAAGCACGTGGTCAGATTGTTTTTACAAAAGAGAAGTTAGCTGAGTATGGATCTCAGGTTGCACTTTTTCCTGGAGTAGAGGATTGGTTTAAACGCATAAGAGACTACGGGGATGATAAAGGGATCATTGTCGAGCATTATATTATATCTTCAGGTTTAAAAGAGATGATAGAAGGAACTTCAATTGCAAAAGAGTTTAAAGAACTGTACGCAACTTCTTTCTATTTTGATGATGATGGAGTTGCTGTCTGGCCTGCTCAAGTAGTGAATTATACTAATAAGACACAGTTTCTTTTTCGTATCTCAAAAGGTGTCCTCGATGTTAATGATGAAGCGGTTAATGATTCTTTTGCACCTGACGAAATCAGAGTTCCATTCCGAAATATGATTTATCTGGGTGACAGCGATACAGATATTCCTTGTATGAAATTGGTAAATTCTCAAGGTGGGTATTCTGTCGGAGTTTTCAATCCAGATGAAAAAGATGAACTAAAAGCAAAGAATAAAGTCTATAAAATGATGAGAGATAATCGTATTTCTTACTTTGCTCCTGCAGACTATTCAGAGGGTAGTGAACTTGACGAACTAGTAAAATTGATTATTGATAAAACTGTATACAATGAAAAACTGTATGAGAAAAAGTACAACAATCAAAAAGAAGCTATTGAACAAGCTAAACCAAAAGAAGAGCAAGAGAAATTAGATTTAATCAACTCATTAGAAAGTAGTGGTAGTTTCAAAAATACTCATGCTATAGTTGAGAAGTTATCAAAATATACTAGTTGGAAATATGAAGAATTGGAAGATCTCTTAGAAATTGCACTAGTAAATACACAGGTATGGCATATTTTAAATGATCCAGATATTAAAAAGTTTTACCAGTATCTTATTGAACAACTTGGTAGCAATACTGATGAGTTAATTAGAGACAAAGTTGAAAATATTCAACAAAAATTTGAATCATAATTGAAGATGAGAATATTTAGGTGAGTTATGGTGGAGAATAATTTTATAGAACTAGATAAAATTGATACCTCAACTGCGGCGCAAAATTTTGTAAATTTATTAAACGAGAATAAGACGTATTTTCTTAATGGTACTTGGGGATCAGGTAAGTCTACTTTTCTTAATGAAGTTGATGATATCAAACAAATTAAACTAGTAACCATTGATTTTTGGAGATTAAATGACAGTCGATCAACTCTAGAGACAGTTTTTGCAAAACTACATCCATGTGTATATTGGGGACTAAGATTAATTGTAATCCTATGCATTGCATTATCAATCCTAATGACTAATGTAGTTGATTTGGGTCTAAGTGTTTTTGTACCTGCTTGGGTTATATTGAGTGCAGGAGTAGTTGCTTTAATAGTCGCAATCCATCAGTTTTTGAAAATAAAATCAGACGGAATTTATAGTCGGTTGTTGACTTTTAATTTTCATTCATGTAGGAAGAAAGTCTTAGTCGTTGATGATTTTGATAGAATGACTGAAGAACAGCAGGAAGCTAGTTATAAACTGTTTAGTTTACTCAATGGAAAACTTCCGATTATTTTCGTTGGAGATATCGATATAATCCATCGAAATGAGAGTAATTATCTTTCAAAAATTATAGATCGACGTATTGAGCTTCCATTTGTTCTCCATCCTACAAAAATATGGGGAGATTATTTTGAACAACTAGAAAAGAGATTTGAGATAAAGCTTTCTGATGGATTCAAGAGGGTGTTCATAATAGATGAAAGAAATTTACGAGACAGAGAACGTTTTAACGATTATGTTAACCTGGAATTGATTGGACGTAATAAAGAGAAATATGTTCAAATTGAGCAACAACTTGTTGTTATATATCTTTTTCTATATTATCCAAAATTTTATGAAAGTCTAAAGATAGATAAAGGATCTATTAAATTAGATCCGAATAAACAGTTAATATTAAAAGAACTTCATAATATTTTATTTGAAAAAAATAATTCATATCCTAGTTGTTGTTTTTCAAATAGGGAAGCATACCTTATAAATGAAGTACCATCAAATAGACTCACTGAAGAATTGATTCAGATTATTAATGATGAGCAACAACTTTCTAATGAAATTTCACTTTCACAGAATGATTTCCTAGATTTTATCAATGGAGAATACGAAAAACTAACTAATCAACAACAAGATTTATTGTTTTCAAATGCTTTAAAATTATCTACTCACAGTGAAGATAACTTGTTAGTAAATCTTATTTTACAGAAGAAGGTTAAGACTGAAATTCCTGAGTATAGGATAGGGACTCAAGATGTTAATACAGAATTAGTTGAAAATACTTATTTATTTTTAGAGAGTGTTTTAGGTAAAACAGATGTAAGCGAGATATTCTATTTTATTTTCAAACATAAAATTTTTAGGTATCAAGATATGGTAGGTCTTGATATAGGATTAAGTCCTTACAATAAAGAATTCTCGTCATACAGGTGGAAATATATAATAATAATGATGCACTTGTATGAACTAGATAAAGTACTTCAATTTTTTGATTGGAGCGATACTATCTGGGAAGCTATAAAAAAACTAAGTACAGAAGAATACCTCCGTTTTTGGCTAGAATTTGGATTTATAAGTAATAAAGATAAGAATAAACTTGGGTATGATTCTAAAAATAAAGATTATATTTTTGTAAAAGATTTTAACACTTATGCTGACGAAGAAGATATTATTTTCTTAAAAGGAAGTAATAAGGATAGATTAAACGAACTTGAAGAAGAAGGATTCAAATTCGAAGATTAAAAGCTAAAAGGAGTTACCATGGTATCTGTAACGCAGCGTATAAAAGAAATTAACCAACCTCGAGGTGGTTATCTGCCCATCAAGTTATTTTCAGTAGAGCAGTTCGAAGACCACAGAGTTCTGCATCCTGTAGAGTCTGTATCTCCTAGTTTAGTGGGGATTTGTGTGGACTACTTGACTCGCTTTATGAAAGGTGCAGAAGCCCGTGATGCTTTTAGAATTTCTCTTAGAGGAGCTCATAAGGTTGGCATGGGAGACCTAGCAGAAGCACTACTCGATTTGGTGACAGGATTAGACGATTTATCGATAGAAAGCGCTTGTCGTCTAGCATCCTTTGATGTCGTCATTCGTGCGGGGGTTAAGTATTATAAGCCTTTTGAGGAAATTTCGGTGGATGCAGAAACGATAGAAAATATTCGTATCATGGTAGAACGAAGTCTTTGCTTTTTCGACCTCTATGGTCCTTTGGTAAAGGATGGCTTTCATTTTCATGGAGGTTATACAGATACGATTGACAAGGGTGATGGAGATTTTCTTACCAAGGATACACTGTGGGATTTTAAGGTGACTAAAACAGCTCCAAATAAAGACCATACGCTACAAGTCCTTGTATACTACATCATGGGGCTACATTCCTATGATCCTGACTTCCTGTCTATCGAAAATCTTGGATTTTATAACCCTCGAAAAAATATCGTTTATCAACATCCAGTCTCCTCTATTCCTTTAGATTTGATTCGAACGATTGAAAAAGAAGTGATTTGTTATAAATGAAAGCTTGTTTAAAAATAAATTGCAAAACTTAGAAAGAAACATTATGGAAACAACACAAACGTCCCAGTCGCTCTACCAAGCTCTGTGGAACTCAGCGGATGTTCTCCGCTCTAAGATGGATGCTAATGACTACAAGTCCTATCTTTTGGGTATGGTCTTTTATAAGTATCTATCAGATAAGATGCTCTTTTTCGTGGCGGAGACCATGGAGGAGGGGACAGATAGTCTTGAGGCTGCCCTTGAAGTCTATCGTAACTACTATGAAGATGTGGACACTCACGAGGATCTTCTTGCAGTCATGAAGGACGAACTCAACTATAGTATCAAGCCCGACTTGACCTTTACGGCTCTGGTAGCGCGTGTTAATGAGGGGACTTTCCAGCTGGAAGATTTGGCTCAGGGTTTTCGAGATATCGAGCAGAGTGACGACCTCTATGAAAATCTCTTTGAGGATATTGATCTCTATTCCAAAAAGCTAGGGGCAACTCCACAAAAGCAAAACCAAACAGTGGCGGCAGTCATGAAAGAGTTGGCTGTGCTAGATGTGGCTGGTCATGCTGGTGATATGCTTGGGGATGCCTATGAGTATCTGATTGGACAGTTTGCAACAGACTCTGGGAAAAAGGTTGGTGAGTTCTACACGCCTCAGCCTGTTGCTAAGCTTATGACTCAGATTGCCTTTTTAGGTCGTGAGGACCAGCAAGGTTTTACCATCTATGATGCGACCATGGGCTCTGGCTCTCTCTTGCTCAATGCCAAGAAATACTCTCATAACCCGCAGACAGTGGTCTACTTTGGTCAGGAGCTCAATACCTCGACCTATAACCTAGCTCGGATGAACATGATCCTCCACGGGGTTCCAGTTGAGAATCAATTTCTCCACAATGCCGATACACTGGATGAAGACTGGCCGACTCAAGAGCCAACTAACTTTGACGGTGTTCTCATGAACCCTCCATACTCTGCCAAGTGGTCAGCAAGCTCTGGCTTTATGGCTGACCCTCGTTTCTCTCCTTTTGGGAAACTGGCGCCCCAGTCCAAGGCTGACTTTGCCTTTCTCTTGCATGGATATTACCACCTCAAGCAGGATAATGGGGTCATGGCTATCGTCCTTCCCCATGGTGTTCTTTTCCGTGGAAATGCGGAGGGAACCATTCGTAAGGCCTTGTTAGAAGAAGGAGCTATTGACACGGTTATCGGTCTACCTGCCAATATCTTCTTTAACACCAGCATTCCAACGACGGTTATCATTCTCAAAAAGAACCGCACCAATCGTGATGTCTACTTTATCGATGCGTCTAAGGAGTTCGATAAGGGCAAAAACCAGAATATCATGACAGATGCTCATATCGAGAAGATTCTGGAAGCCTACAAGTCTCGTGAGGAGATTGATAAGTTTGCCCATTTAGCAAGTTATGAAGAAATCGTTGAAAATGACTATAACCTCAATATCCCTCGCTATGTAGATACCTTTGAGGAAGAAGAAGTCGAGCCACTGACAGATATCGTCAGCAAGATTAACCAGACAAATAAAGCAATCGAAAGCCAAACAGCTTCCCTACTTGAAATGCTGAACCAACTCCACGGAACCACACCAGAAGCCGATGCCGAACTCAAAGAGTTTTTGAAAAACTTTAAAGGGTGATGGAGAAACAGTTAGATACATCTATCAGATTCGAAATCCCAGCCAAATCAACTTTTAGCTGGTTTTTATTGTCTAAAGATGATATAATTAAATTACCTAAAAGGTAATTTAATTTAACGGAAAGGGATATATGAAGCTTATCTATACTAATAAAACTGTTAAAAAGCAGTGCACAGAGCTGAGGAGAGCGAAAAAGGATTTTTCGGATAAGGTTGCTGTAAAGTTGCATCAGTTGATCAACTTTTTGGAAGCGGCGGATTCTTTGGCTAGTGTGACGGCTTTTCCTAAGTATCACTTTCACCAACTCAAGGGAAAGCGACAGGGACAGTTTGCTTTGGATATAGATGGTCGAAAGAGTTCCTATCGGTTGATTGTAGAATTTCGGGAGGAGGATATGGAGAAGGTATTTCCTAGTCCTGTAGAAATCGAAATTCTAAAAATAGAGGAGGTCAGCAATCACTATGAGTAATAAAATTGTTGAATACAAAGACCTGATTGCTTTTCATCCAGGTCAGTATGTTGAGGAGTTGATTGAAGATTATAATGTGACGCAGAAAGAATTTGCGGAGCGTTTGGGAGTTTCTGCAAAGACTGTCAGTAAGCTTGTCAATGCGGAGGAGTCCATTAGTAAGGAAACAGCTCATAAGTTAGCCAAGCTAAGTGGAGTTTCTATGCAAACCTGGCTCAATCTTCAAAATGCTTATGATGTAAAAGTTGCAGAGATTGTAGAACAAAAAGAGCTAGAAGAAGGTAGCGAGAAAGAAATCTGTGAGATGATAGATTTCAAGTATTTTAAGGAAGAAGGCTACGTGCCAGACAAACGCTATAGCTTGAAGGAAAAGATTATCGAGCTTCGCAAGATTCTAGGTGTGGC
The DNA here is from genome assembly GCF_000257455.1 of Streptococcus oralis SK610. Lineage (GTDB taxonomy): Bacteria > Bacillota > Bacilli > Lactobacillales > Streptococcaceae > Streptococcus > Streptococcus oralis_CB. The sequence goes on along the minus strand of NZ_AJKQ01000029.1, from coordinate 31,016 downwards.
AAGTCTAGAAAACCTTACATCTTTTAACCATCTGGTCAGCTATCGTAATACACGTGAGTTTACAACTAAAAGTATAGTAAACTCTAATATCATGCTGGAGTTGGCATCTAAAAAAGCGCGTGATAAAACGACTACCAAGCTCAATCGTAGAAAGCTAGAGAGAAGCCTGCCTGCCTTGAGAAAGTTGACGAGACAAGATCCAGAAGTTTTTCCTCAACGCTTGTATGATATCTTGCTAGACTGTGGTGTTGTTCTAGTTGGTTTACCTGCTTTGCCAAATGCCAATTTGAATGGAGCGACTAAAAAGTTCAGTAATGGCAGTGCCTTGCTTTTACTGACGGATCGAAACAAAGCGTCAGACATTTTCTGGTTCTCACTATTTCATGAGATTGGGCACATTCTGGAGAATGATTTTTCATCTGATGAAGGAAACAGTGAGTCCTATCTTCGTTCTGAGAAACAGGCAGACCAGTTTGCAAAAGATTTCTTGATTAGACCAGAAGATTATCAAGCTTTTGTCAAAAAAGAAAACTTTGATAAGACGGATATCATACGTTTTGCGGAGGAAATCGATATTCATCCGAGCGTTGTTTTAGGCAGATTACAAAATGAGGGTATTCTAGGTTTTGACCGTTTCCGAGAACTAAAAGAGAATTATTACTTTGTTTCCTAAGTGTCAAGAAATTTTAGAAGAAGAAAAAAGATTCATGCAGTCAGTTATGTGAAGTTATTAATTCGCTCATTTTTTAGATACAACATTGTTTCCATATTTCCTGGAAACGGATAGAAAGCAAGGAGAAACATGGAACAAACTAATCAAAAATCTCAGTGCCAACAACTCTGGGCTAGAAACAAATACCTCGTTTTGAGTCATTCCAGCAATATTTACAATGAGATTCGCCAATACTTGAAGAATGAACAGGTGGAGCTGAGTCAGGTTCAAGAGATGATTGATCGTGCCTGTCAAATCCCAGAACACAGGGGTCAGGTTTGCAATGCCTTTCAGCATATTTGGGGCTATTTCAAAAAGAAAGCGACAGATGCCGAGTGTAAGGACTATATGCTCTTACTGGATCGCTACCGCTTTGGTCAGGTTTCCAAGGAAGACTTGATTGCTAAGACTCGAGAGTTGCTGGATCGCTATCCGAATACCTACTTGCAACATTCGACTTTACTGAAAGGAGACTCCCATGAGACTTTGGCATGAGGATTTGATTTCACAACTTCCCCGTCCGCAACTTTTGGGGCAACATCGAGAGTGTTGCGCATTGCGTGGCAATGGCTGGGGGAGAAAGCATGCGACGGTGGACTATGTCTTTACTCACTCGCCCTATCATCTCTATGCCTATCATCGCTTGATCATGGAGGAGATGGCAATCCGTGGCTACAATGTCAGTCCAGAGTGGCTGGACAAGAACTACCGTGGCAAAATTTGCCCTCCCTATGAAGACTTGCCTGAGGAAAGGTTGGGCAATCCTATCTATAGTGAGCATGATGCAGAATACTATGAGGAGTGTCTGGCTAATCTCCGAGAGAAGGGGATCGAGCTGGAGTAATAGCAAAGATTAGCTCCAGATTATAACTCTTTTCGTTTTTTTTCGAATAATTAAAAGTAGATCTTTAGAATGATTCTAAGGTCTACTTTTTGTAAGTAATTGGATTTACTTATAATAACTTTTAAGTTATAATTTTAAAAAAGCCAAGAGTGAATTGAAGGACATAAAAGAAAGAGGGCTAAGTAATGAAGAATAGTGCTATCGGGAGTAATTGGAAGGATGTTCGGTTAGAACTCTTTACCAAGGAAGAAATTCTTGAAAGTGATATGCGAGTGGCTATTATGAGTGAGTTGATTGAGGCTAGACATGAGCAAGGTATCAGTCAGAAAAAGCTAGAGGAACTCAGTGGAGTAAGCCAGCCTGTCATAGCTAGGATGGAAACAGGAAAGACTAGTCCTCAGTTGGATACGGTCTTGAAAGTCTTAGCCAGTTTAGGAAAGACACTAGCAGTCGTCCCACTTGAACAGGAAAAAAGTTGATAGAGATGAGATTACTTGGTTGGCTAAAATCATCCACTGGATAATTTTACCTCCCGTCCGCACTTTTTCAGGGAAATATCAGAATTAGAAAAGAAAACCAACCTATAGTCTTTTCTAATAACAAGCCATAGTCACTTATGAGAATAATCTATAGCTCGTTTGAGCATTCCAACTAAAATACAGCCACAAAACAAGCAATACAAAGGACTTGAAACACTGGTCTCAAGTCTTTCTCTTTTGTTCAAAAAAGTGATATAGTTTCAAACTATATCAAAGCCTAATTATTTACAATTATACAGACAGTTTCTTTTCTGTTAAGATAGTTTCAACAACAAATTTTGGAGGACACATCATGTCAACTACGATCATCGGTTTCCCTCGTTTGGGTGAATTCCGCGAATTAAAATTTACAACTGAAAAATATTTTAGAAAAGAAATCTCAGAAGAAGAACTCTTGGCGGCAGCAAAAGAATTGCGCGCAAAACACTGGAACATCGTCAAAGAAAAAGGCATCACTGAAATCCCATCAAACGACTTTTCTCACTATGACAACTTCCTGGATGCAGCTTTCCTTTTCAACGTGGTACCTGCATCCGTTCAAAACTTGGACTTGTCTGACCTTGAGCGCTACTTTGCTTTGGGTCGTGGTTACCAAGGAGAAAAAGGGGACGTTCGTGCCCTTCCGATGAAGAAATGGTTCAACACCAACTACCACTATATCGTGCCTAAATTTGAAAAAGACACTCAAGTTAAATTGGCTGGTCACAAGATCTTTGATGAGTTCCAAGAAGCAAAAGAACTTGGATTGAACACTCGTCCTGTTCTCGTCGGTCCATTCACTTTCCTTCAATTGTCTGACTTTGAAGAAGGCGTGAAAGCAGAAGACTTTGTAGATAGCTTAGTGGCTGCATACCAAGAAGTTTTTGCTAAATTGGCGGAGCTTGGTGCAACTCGCATCCAACTCGACGAAGCGGCTCTTGTCAAAGATTTGACAGCTGAAGAAAAAGCTCTCTTCTTGAACCTCTACAACAAGCTTTTGGCTGACAAAAAAGGTCTTGAAGTCTTGCTTCAAACTTACTTCGGTGACGTTCGTGACGTCTACTCTGATCTTGTGAACTTGCCAGTAGATGCGATCGGTCTTGACTTCGTTGAAGGTAAGAAAACTCTTGAACTTGTGAAAGGTGGTTTCCCAGCGGACAAGACTCTCTATGCAGGGATTGTCAATGGTAAAAACATCTGGCGTAACAACTACGAAAAGAGCTTGGCTGTTCTTGAACAAATCCCAGCTGAAAACATTGTCTTGACAAGCTCATGCTCACTTCTTCATGTGCCATTTACAACGGCTAACGAAGAATTTGAACCAGCTATCTTGAACCACTTTGCTTTTGCAGTTGAAAAATTGGATGAAATTCGTGATTTGGATGCTATCCGCAATGGTCAAGGTGAACAAGCTCTTGCAGCCAATAAAGAACTCTTTGCGACTGAGCGTGTGGGTGAAAATGCAGAACTTCGTGCGCGCATCGCTGGATTGACAGACGCTGACTACACTCGTTTGCCAGCCTTTGCAGAACGTGAAGCTATCCAAGAAGAAGCCTTTAAACTTCCAGCCCTTCCAACAACAACCATCGGTTCATTCCCTCAAACTAAGGAAGTCCGTGCTAAACGTTTGGCTTACCGTAAGGGTGAATTGTCACAAGAAGAATACGACGCTTTCCTTGCTGAAACTATCGACGAATGGATCAAATGGCAAGAAGAAGTTGGATTTGACGTGCTTGTACACGGTGAGTTCGAGCGTAACGACATGGTTGAGTACTTCGGTCAAAACTTGTCCGGTTACCTCTTCTCTAAGAATGGTTGGGTACAATCATACGGTATGCGTGGGGTGAAACCACCAATCATCTGGGGTGACGTGACTCGTCTTAACCCAATCACTGTCAAATGGTCTAGCTACGCACAAAGCCGTACTGACAAACCTGTTAAAGGTATGTTGACTGGACCGGTTACCATCCTTAACTGGTCATTCCCACGTGAAGACATCTCTATTAAGGACTCAACTCTCCAAATCGCCCTTGCTATCAAGGATGAAGTTCTTGACCTTGAAGCTGCTGGTGTGAAAATCATCCAAATCGACGAGGCTGCTCTTCGTGAGAAATTGCCACTTCGTCGTAGCGACTGGTATGAAGACTACCTTGACTGGGCTATTCCAGCCTTCCGCTTGGTACACTCTACAGTTGCGCCAGATACTCAAATCCACACTCACATGTGTTACTCAGAATTTACAGATATCATCCCAGCCATCGACAACATGGATGCGGACGTTATTTCCTTTGAAGCAAGCCGTTCAAACCTTGAAATCTTGGACGAACTCAAAGCGAAAAACTTCCAAACAGAAGTGGGACCTGGGGTTTACGATATCCACTCACCTCGTGTGCCTAATGAAGGCGAAATTGACCACACGATTGATGCTATTCTTGCCAAAGTTCCAAGCAAGAAAGTTTGGATCAACCCTGACTGTGGTTTGAAAACACGTGGTATTCCAGAAACAAAAGAAAGCTTGATCCGCCTTGTCGAAGCAGCAAAAGCTGCGCGTGAGAAATTGTAAGATAAGATTTCTCTCTTGACCCTGACTGATCAAGGAACTGCTTGGCCCTAGCTGGCTCAGCAATCATGAAATCAAAAAGAAAAGGATAATGACTATGTCACGCCAAACTCCGTCACTTTCATTTGAAGTGTTCCCTCCAAACCCAGCTGTGGGTAATGATAAAATTATTTCAGCCTTGCAGGATATGCGGGAGCTGACACCGCACTTTATCAGTGTGACTGCCAGCAATAATAAATTTAATATCAAGGAAACAACGGTTCGTTTGGCTGACTTTATCCAGAATGACTTGGCGATTCCAACCATTGCCCACTTGCCAGCCATCTATCTGACCAAGGACAAAGTTGCTGAAACCATTGCAGACTTGGACAAGGTTGGGGTACAGAAAATCTTGGCCTTGCGTGGGGATATTATCCCTGATGTGGAACCGCAAAAGGATTTCCGCTACGCAACGGATTTGATCGAGTTCATCAAGGAACAAGCTCCTCACTTTGATATTGTTGGTGCTTGTTATCCAGAGGGACACCCTGACTCTCCAAACCAAATCTCGGATATTCAAAATCTCAAGAAGAAAGTGGATGCAGGTTGTTCCAGTCTCGTAACGCAACTTTTCTTTGACAATGAGCGCTTCTACGATTTCCAAGATAAGTGTACCTTGGCAGGGATTGATGTTCCCATTCATGCGGGGATCATGCCCATTCTTAACCGTAACCAAGCGCTTCGTCTATTGAAAACGTGTGAGAATATCCATCTTCCACGCAAATTTAAGGCCATCTTAGACAAGTATGAGCATGACCCTGAGTCGCTCAGAGCAGCAGGACTTGCCTATGCCGTGGATCAGATCGTGGACTTGGTAACCCAGGATGTCGCAGGTGTGCATCTCTACACCATGAACAATGCTGAAACAGCAAAATACATCCACCAAGCAACCCATGCCTTGTTTAACCATCAGTCTTTAGGATAACAAAAAGCAAACCATTCTTCTCAGGTGAGGGGAATGGTTCCTTTTTAATAGAAAAGCCCGCACTTTTTAAGAAAAATATGATAAAATAGACTCTGTACGTACTTGATACAAAGATGAGGGTATAAAAGTGTTAAAGGCTTTGTCGATTCTCAATTTTATGACAGAAATTTTTTCATAATTTGTTATTTTCAGTATTTAGTTTGAGCGACACGAACGAGTCAAATCGATGTTATTTGACGAGAGAGTTAGTAAAGCATTTAGCTAATCACATGATAGCGATTAGCGTGAAAGGCTTAGATGCTTTAGCATCAATCCTTTCTAATGATTTGTATCTTGAGTAATTGAACCCGGCCGAAAAGCTGTGTAAAAAAGATAAACTGTCTTGTCTTCATCGAAGACTTCGCCAGTTTCCTATTTTTACTTTGCTTTTTGCGACCTTAGTATCTTGATCTTTGTAGGCAAGGCGTATAATTTCATCAATCCAAAGGGGATTAAAATGACAAAACAAGTGTTTCAAACGACTTTTGCGGGTCGTGAGTTAATCGTAGAGACTGGTCAGGTTGCTAAGCAAGCAAATGGCTCGGTTGTTGTGCGTTACGGTGAGTCAACTGTCTTGACTGCGGCCGTTATGTCTAAGAAGATGGCAACTGGGGATTTCTTCCCTCTTCAAGTCAACTACGAAGAAAAAATGTATGCGGCCGGGAAGTTTCCTGGTGGCTTTATGAAACGTGAAGGACGTCCTTCAACAGATGCGACTTTGACAGCGCGTTTGATTGACCGTCCAATCCGTCCCATGTTTGCGGAAGGTTTCCGTAACGAAGTGCAAGTCATCAATACGGTTCTTTCTTACGATGAAAATGCATCTGCACCAATGGCAGCTATGTTTGGTTCATCCTTGGCACTTTCTATCTCAGACATTCCGTTTGACGGTCCAATCGCTGGGGTACAAGTGGGTTATGTCGATGGCCAAATCATCATCAACCCTACTCAAGAACAGGCAGAGCAATCGCTTCTTGAATTGACAGTTGCAGGAACTAAACATGCAATCAACATGGTTGAGTCTGGTGCCAAAGAATTATCAGAAGAAATCATGTTGGAAGCTCTTCTCAAAGGGCACGAAGCTGTTAAAGAATTGATTGCCTTCCAAGAAGAAATCGTTGCGGCAGTCGGTAAGGAAAAAGCAGAAGTGGAATTGCTTCATGTAGATGCTGACTTGCAAGCTGAAATCATCGCAGCCTATAACAGCGACCTTCAAAAAGCGGTTCAAGTAGAAGAAAAATTGGCTCGTGAAGCTGCAACTCAAGCAGTTAAAGACCAAGTGACTGCTGTTTACGAAGAAAAATATGTAGACCACGAAGAATGTGACCGTATCATGCGTGATGTGGCTGAAATCTTGGAACAAATGGAACACGCTGAAGTACGCCGTTTGATTACAGAAGACAAGGTGCGTCCTGATGGTCGTAAGGTCGATGAAATCCGTCCTTTAGATGCGCAGGTTGACTATCTTCCTCGTGTACATGGTTCCGGTCTTTTCACTCGTGGACAAACTCAAGCCCTTTCAGTTTTGACCTTGGCTCCGATGGGAGAAACTCAAATCATCGATGGTTTGGATCCAGAGTACAAGAAACGCTTTATGCACCACTATAACTTCCCTCAATACTCTGTAGGGGAAACAGGCCGTTACGGTGCGCCAGGTCGTCGTGAAATCGGTCACGGTGCTCTTGGTGAGCGTGCCCTTGCTCAAGTTTTGCCAAGTTTGGAAGAATTCCCATATGCTATCCGCTTGGTGGCTGAGGTCTTGGAATCAAACGGTTCTTCTTCTCAAGCCTCTATCTGTGCAGGAACCCTTGCCCTTATGGCTGGTGGTGTGCCGATCAAGGCGCCGGTAGCTGGTATTGCTATGGGTCTCATTTCAGATGGAAATAACTACACAGTCTTGACGGATATCCAAGGTTTGGAAGATCACTTTGGAGACATGGACTTCAAGGTTGCAGGTACTCGTGACGGGATTACAGCCCTTCAAATGGATATCAAGATCCAAGGGATTACTGCTGAAATCTTGACAGAAGCTCTTGCCCAAGCCAAGAAAGCCCGTTTTGAAATCCTTGATGTGATTGAAGCAACGATTCCAGAAGTTCGTCCAGAATTGGCTCCAACTGCTCCGAAAATTGATACCATCAAGATTGATGTGGACAAGATCAAGATTGTCATCGGTAAGGGTGGAGAAACCATCGACAAGATTATCGCTGAAACAGGCGTTAAGATTGATATCGACGAAGAAGGAAATGTGTCTATCTACTCTAGCGACCAAGATGCCATTAACCGTACCAAAGAAATCATTGCTGGTTTGGTTCGTGAAGCCAAAGTGGATGAAGTTTACCATGCCAAGGTTGTTCGTATCGAGAAATTTGGTGCCTTTGTCAACCTCTTTGATAAGACAGATGCACTTGTGCACATTTCTGAAATGGCTTGGACTCGTACCAACCGTGTCGAGGACTTGGTAGCTATCGGTGATGAAGTCGATGTTAAGGTTATCAAGATTGATGAAAAAGGCCGTATCGATGCCTCTATGAAAGCCCTTCTTCCTCGTCCGCCAAAACCTGAGCATGATGAAAAAGGCGAAAAGTCTGAGCGACCTCACCGTCCACGTCATCACAAGGACCACAAACCTAAGAAAGAAGTTACAGAAACACCAAAAGATTCAGAATAAGAAAAGGAGAAATGTATGGGATGGTGGCGCGAAACCATTGATATTGTAAAAGAAAATGATCCAGCGGCACGCAACAGTTTGGAAGTTTTGCTGACTTATCCAGGTGTCAAGGCCTTAGCTGCCCACCGTCTCTCGCATTTTCTCTGGAAGCACGGCTTCAAACTCCTGGCTCGGATGCACAGTCAGTTTTGGCGCTTTTGGACACAGATTGAGATTCATCCGGGTGCTCAGATAGAATCAGGTGTCTTTATCGACCATGGCTCAGGCCTGGTGATTGGAGAGACGGCGATTGTTGAAAAAGGCGTTCTTCTCTATCATGGAGTGACTCTTGGTGGAACAGGGAAGGATGTTGGCAAACGCCATCCGACTGTGCGTAAAGGAGCTCTCATATCAGCCCATGCCCAAGTCATCGGACCAGTGGAAATCGGTGAAAATGCCAAGGTTGGTGCAGCAGCAGTTGTCGTGGCAGATGTACCTAGTGATGTGACGGTTGTCGGTATTCCAGCTAAGATCGTCCGAGTTCATGGACAGAAGGATGAACCAACGATCCACGAAGTCGAAGAAAAACGAGAGTACTACGTCAATAAACTAGAGCAGGCTAGAGAAGCCAGTCACAGATCGTCAGGGTTGTAGGATAGGGTAGCAAAGTTATCGAGGTGAAGTATGACAGGAGGTAAGAACTATGTCAGATTTATCAGACGCAATTTTGAACCAGGCAGTTCTTGAGTTGCAAGAACGCTTGGATGGTCTTGCTAAGGAGCGCTTTATTAAACTGCCACCTAGCCACCAGCGTGAATGGGCTCATTATATCAGTGAAGCCAAAAAAGATGAGACCAAACTGCGCCGTCTAAATAAAATGAAGGCGGATTTGCTGGAGCCTTAAAGAAAGAGAAGTTATGCTATTAGAGGAATTTGAAGATGTAGCAGCAGTTATTGAGCCAACTGAAAAGCCAGTCCATGACAAGGGAGAGGTATGCGAAACCATCATTCTGTCCTTTAATGGCGAAATTCTGAAACGTTTGATTGAGTCAGAAGATGTCTATCCGGGAGGCTATTTGAAAAGCATAAACGGCCATCATCCATGGTATATTTATGGCCAAGGACCTAGCAAGCTAGCAGTTATGTTGGCTCCAATTGGGGCTCCCATGATAGTCGGCCAGCTGGAGGAGTTGGCGGCCAGAGGCTTCAAAAATTTTATCATTTTAGGTTCCTGTGGCGTTTTGGACCGCTCAATTGAGGCGGATAAAATTATCCTACCTGCGGCAGCATTGCGAGATGAAGGAACTAGCTATCACTATGCCCCACCGGGTGATGAAGTCGCCTATGACGAGTCTCTGCTGATCGAGCTGGAAGCCATCTTTGACAAGCACAATATCGAACATATCCGCACCAAGTCTTGGACGACTGATGCCTTTTATCGAGAAACGCCTGATAAGGTCAAGCGTCGCTTGGCTGCTGGAGCCAAAGTGGTGGACATGGAAGCTTCAGCTATCATGGCTTGGAGTCAATTTCGCAAGAGTAAAGTCTATCAGTTCTTCTACACAGCTGACTATGTGGATCATCATAACCGAACCTGGGATGCCCGCCATGAAGAGCGGACAGCTGATGCCATGACTTTTTTCACTATCGCTTTGATAATAGCAAAGGAACTAGAAAGGTAACTACAAGAATGGCAGTATATTTTTACGGCTGTATCACCATGGATGGCTACTTGGCAGATAGCCAGCACAGGATAGACTGGCTGCATCAGCTTGGTTCTGTAGAGGATACAGGCTATGATGACTTTTACAGGCAAATGGATATCACCATCATGGGCAAGCGGACCTTTGAGGAAATCCAAGATTTGCAAGATGTAGAAAGTTTTTATCAAGCTACGGAGAACTATGTCTTTACGCATGATAGGCACCTGCCTGTCAGCAATTACCAGCCAGTAGCTGGGGATGTGGTGGACTTTGTTCACCAGATTGACAAAGGTAAAAATGTCTTTGTGATTGGTGGTAATTCCTTGGTAGGACCGCTCTTGGATGCGGATCTTTTCGACCACCTCATTATTCAGATAGCGCCCCTTATCCTAGGAAAGGGGGTTCCCCTCTTTACCCAAGAGGAAGGGCAGCGCTTTTACCAATTGGATAGCCTCAGACAATTTGGTCCTTTTGCAGAGATGGTTTTCAGCCGAAAAAGTCAGAAATAGAGAAGGGAGTGGACCGCATGATTAAAATTTACGACACCATGACCCGCAGCCTACGTGAATTTGTGCCCATTGAAGAGGGCAAGGTTCGCATGTATGTCTGCGGTCCGACGGTTTATAACTATATCCATGTCGGCAATGCCCGCTCAACAGTAGCTTTTGACACAGTTCGTCGCTATTTTGAGTATCGGGGATTTGAGGTAAATTATATTTCCAATTTTACAGATGTAGATGATAAGATTATCCATCGCGCCAAGGAAGAAGGCATCACACCAAAAGAAGTGGCTGATAAGTATATCGCAGCTTTTCGTGAGGATGTCTCAGCTCTGGGTGTAAAACCTGCGACTCGTCATCCGCGGGTGGTGGAGTTTATGGCTGACATCATCCGTTTTGTTGAGGACTTGGTTGACAAAGGCTACGCCTATGAGTCAGAGGGCGATGTCTACTTCCGCGTGGAAAAGTCTCACAATTATGCCAAACTAGCCAACAAAACTTTGGCAGACTTGGAACTAGGTGCTTCAGGTCGGACAGATGAGGAGACCGCCCGTAAGGAAAATCCAGTGGACTTTGCTCTCTGGAAAGCTACCAAGCCAGGAGAGATTTCTTGGGATAGTCCTTGGGGACCTGGTCGTCCGGGCTGGCATATTGAGTGTTCGGTCATGTCAACAGAGATTTTGGGCGATACCATTGATATCCACGGTGGCGGAGCCGATCTCGAATTTCCTCATCATACCAATGAAATTGCCCAGTCAGAAGCTAAAACAGGTAAGACTTTTGCCAACTACTGGATACACAATGGCTTTGTCAATATCGACAATGTCAAGATGTCCAAGTCCTTGGGCAACTTTATCACTGTCCATGATGCCCTCAAAACCATCGATGGCCAAGTCCTTCGTTTCTTCTTTGCCACTCAGCATTACCGCAAGCCAATCAACTTTACAGAAAAAGCAGTGCGTGATGCCGAGACCAATCTTAAGTATCTAAAGAACACCTACGAGCAACCATTTTCTGGGACTGTAGATGCTCAAGAGTTACAAGCTTTTAAAGATAAGTTTGTAGCGGCTATGGATGAGGACTTTAACGCTGCCAATGGTATCACAGTTGTTTTTGAAATGGCCAAATGGATCAATTCAGGCAACTATGATGCAAGTGTTAAGGAAGCTCTTGCGGCTATGTTAGAAGTCTTCGGAATTGTCTTTGTTGAGGAAGTTTTGGATGCAGAGATCGAAGCCTTGATCCAAAAACGCCAAGAAGCGCGTGCTAATCGTGATTTTGCGACAGCAGACCAAATCCGTGACCAACTGGCTGCTAAAGGGATTAAGCTCCTTGACACCAAAGATGGAGTGAGGTGGACACGTGATTGATGTCAATCTCATTAACGGAATTGCTCTTGCTTTTGAAGGGGATGCGGTTTATTCCATGTATATCCGCCGCCATCTCATCCTCAAAGGCATGACCAAGCCCAATAAACTTCACCAAGAGGCGACCAAGTATGTCTCGGCCAAGGCTCAGGCTCGCCTGATTTCCCTGATGCTGGAGGAGCAAGTTTTAACGGAAAAAGAAGAAGAAATCTATAAACGTGGGCGCAATACCAATAGCCACACAAAGGCTAAAAATGCAGATGTCGTAACTTATCGGATGTCGACTGGCTTTGAAGCTGTCATGGGTTATCTTCATCTGACTGATAATATGGAGCGTCTAGAGACCTTGATTTCGTGGTGTATCCAAAAAGTGGAGGCGTAGAAATGCTTGCAAAAGAATTACTAGACTGGTTTCCTGAGGCTCAGATTTTAGATCAGCCGATAGAGAAGCTAGGATATCTTACACTTCCTCTGACTTCTCAACAGTGGATTTTACTGAAGGAGTCCAATCTCACTGAACGTGAAAAACAGTTAATTGCCCTTTTAACCCAGCAGGAGCAGGCTCGTTCGCTCAATCCTTGGTATTCCTATCTGATAGAGGGTAGGGGGCAGGCGCCTCAAACTTTTAAAAAGATACAACTGGTTTATTGCCATCTTTCCTATTACCAACAGGAAAATCTAGCCTCTTGGCTGGATATGATGCAGACCCTCTTTCCTAACTGTCAGACAGTGTTGCAGGTCGGAGTTCAGGACTATGTTTTTGTTCTCCAGCAAGATAAATACACTTCTGTTCGCTCAATCCTATCCGATACGATTGAGGCAGTAGAGTATGACTTTGGTCTTCGTCTATCTATCATGTTGGGGCAGGTTTGGTCTCAGACTGGGTATCAGGCTCTGTCAGATTTAATCCAAGCAGAGCGGGACTTGTTTAAGGCTTGGTGGCGTCAAGGTCATCAAGGGGTTCATACTTTTTCACAGCTCTATCTCTGGAGTCTTGGGGAAGGACTGGTTGACCATAGAATTATCAAAGACTACCTTCGTCAGTTGATTCTGGACCAAGACCAGATTCAGGAAATCATTCTCTCCTTATGGGAAAATAGTGCAGTCCTAACTAAGACAGCTCAGCAACTCTACTTGCACCGCAATTCTCTCCAATACAAGATTGATAAGTGGGAAGAATTGACAGGACTTCAGTTGAAGGAGTTGACGGATCTCACCCTTTGTTATCAGTTGATTATACCAGATATTCTCTAAAGTTTTGTGCAAGTTGCACAGAACTTTTTTATTTTTTTGGTCACCTTGCCATAGAAATGTAAAGCGTTTTCATTTATAATATAACTATCAAAAAATAAAAGGAGTTCACCTTCCATGGTAGAATTAAATCTTAAAAACATTTACAAAAAATATCCAAACAGCGAACACTACTCAGTTGAAGACTTCAACTTGGACATCAAAGACAAGGAATTTATCGTTTTCGTAGGTCCTTCAGGATGTGGTAAATCAACAACTCTTCGTATGATCGCTGGTCTTGAAGACATTACAGAAGGTACTGCATCTATCGATGGCGTTGTTGTCAACGACGTAGCTCCAAAAGACCGTGACATTGCCATGGTATTCCAAAACTACGCTCTTTACCCACACATGACTGTTTATGACAACATGGCTTTCGGTTTGAAATTGCGTAAGTACAGCAAGGAAGACATCGACAAGCGTGTTCAAGAAGCAGCAGCAATCCTTGGCTTGAAAGAGTTCTTGGATCGTAAACCTGCTGACCTTTCTGGTGGTCAACGTCAACGTGTTGCCATGGGTCGTGCCATCGTCCGTGATGCAAAAGTGTTCTTGATGGACGAGCCTTTGTCAAACTTGGATGCCAAACTTCGTGTATCTATGCGTGCTGAAATTGCGAAGATCCACCGTCGTATCGGTGCTACAACTATCTACGTAACCCACGACCAAACAGAAGCGATGACATTGGCAGACCGTATCGTTATCATGTCAGCTACTAAGAACCCTGCTGGTACAGGTACTATCGGACGTGTAGAACAAATCGGTACTCCTCAAGAAGTTTACAAAAATCCAGTTAACAAGTTCGTTGCAGGATTTATCGGAAGCCCAGCTATGAACTTCATCAATGTGAAATTGGTTGGTGGTGAAATTGTTTCTGACGGTTTCCGCTTGAAAGTTCCAGAAGGAGCTTTGAAAGTTCTTCGTGATAAAGGCTACGAAGGCAAAGAATTGATCTTCGGTATTCGTCCAGAAGATGTGAATGCAGAACCTGCTTTCCTTGAAACATTCCCAGAATCAGTTGTCAAAGCAACTATCTCTGTATCAGAATTGCTTGGTTCAGAATCTCACCTTTACTGCCAAGTTGGTAAAGATGAATTTGTTGCAAAAGTGGATGCTCGTGACTACTTGCAAACAGGTGCAACGGTTGAACTTGGATTTGACTTGAACAAAGCACACTTCTTCGACGTAGAAACTGAAAAAACTGTCTACTAAGCAAATGAAATGTCAAAACACTACTAGAGAAATCTGGTAGTGTTTTTTTAATGATTGGTATTGGCATAAAAACAGAGCTTTTCTAGTTTTCATATCCTTAAAAAAGTGATAAAATGGTAGGAAGAATTGGAGAGTATAGATGCCGAAAGAAGTGAATTTGACGGGCGATCAGGTAGTCGCTTTAACGAAAGAATATTTAACAAAGGAAGACGTTGCTTTTGTACAAAAAGCATTGATTTACGCAGTTGATTGTCATAGTGGGCAGTTTCGGAAATCAGGAGAGCCCTATATTATCCATCCCATTCAGGTAGCAGGGATTTTAGCTAAACTCAAGCTAGATGCCGTGACGGTTGCCTGCGGTTTTTTGCATGACGTGGTTGAAGACACAGATGCGACACTGGATGATCTGGAGAGAGAGTTCGGTCATGATGTTCGGATTATCGTTGATGGGGTGACCAAGCTTGGTAAGGTTGAGTACAAATCACTCGAGGAACAATTGGCTGAAAATCACCGCAAGATGCTTATGGCCATGTCAGAGGATATCCGTGTTATCTTGGTTAAATTATCGGACCGTTTGCACAATATGCGGACTCTCAAACACCTGCGAAAGGACAAGCAAGAACGTATCTCCAGAGAAACCATGGAAATTTACGCACCACTTGCTCATCGTCTAGGGATTTCCAGTGTCAAGTGGGAGTTGGAAGATCTATCTTTCCGTTACCTCAATCCGACTGAGTTTTACAAGATTACCCACATGATGAAGGAAAAACGCAGAGAACGTGAGGCTTTGGTTGATGAAGTCGTAACTAAGTTGGAAGAGTACGCTACCGAACGCAATCTCAAAGGGAAAATCTATGGTCGTCCTAAGCATATCTATTCGATCTACCGCAAGATGCAGGATAAGAAGAAACGCTTTGAGGAAATTTATGACCTGATTGCCATTCGCTGTATCTTGGATACCCAGAGTGATGTCTATGCTATGCTAGGTTATGTGCATGAACTTTGGAAACCTATGCCAGGCCGCTTCAAAGACTATATCGCTAACCGTAAGGCCAATGGTTACCAGTCTATCCATACGACTGTTTATGGGCCAAAAGGGCCGATTGAGTTCCAGATTCGGACCAAGGAAATGCACGAAGTGGCTGAGTACGGGGTAGCAGCTCACTGGGCATATAAGAAAGGCATTAAAGGGCAGGTCAACAGCAAGGAATCTGCTATTGGAATGAACTGGATCAAGGAGATGATGGAGCTCCAAGACCAGGCTGATGATGCAAAGGAATTTGTGGACTCTGTTAAAGAAAACTATCTGGCGGAGGAGATTTACGTCTTTACTCCAGATGGTGCAGTTCGTTCCCTTCCAAAAGATTCAGGACCGATTGACTTTGCCTATGAAATCCATACCAAAGTCGGTGAAAAAGCGACTGGTGCCAAGGTCAATGGACGTATGGTTCCGCTGACAACTAAGCTTAAGACAGGGGATCAGGTTGAAATTATCACCAACCCCAACTCCTTTGGTCCGAGTCGTGACTGGCTCAACATGGTCAAGACCAGCAAGGCGCGCAACAAGATTCGTCAGTTCTTTAAAAATCAAGACAAGGAATTATCCGTTAACAAGGGCCGTGAGATGTTGATGGCCCAGTTCCAAGAAAACGGCTATGTAGCCAATAAATTCATGGACAAGCGCCATATGGATGAGGTTCTTCAAAAGACCAGCTACAAGACAGAGGAGGCTCTCTACGCAGCCATTGGTTTTGGAGAAATTGGCGCTATTACCGTCTTTAACCGTTTGACCGAAAAGGAACGCCGTGAGGAAGAGCGTGCCAAGGCCAAGGCGGAAGCAGAAGAGCTTGTCAAAGGTGGCGAAGTTAAAGTCGAGAACAAAGAAACCCTCAAGGTTAAGCATGAGGGTGGTGTGGTCATTGAAGGGGCTTCAGGTCTCCTAGTTCGGATTGCCAAGTGTTGCAATCCAGTGCCGGGTGACGACATTGTCGGTTACATTACTAAGGGACGCGGTGTGGCTATTCACCGTGTGGACTGTATGAATCTCCGTGCCCAAGAAAACTACGAGCAACGTCTCCTTGATGTGGAGTGGGAAGATCAATTCTCAAGCAAGGAATACACTGCCCACATCGATATCTATGGTCTCAACCGTACAGGGCTCTTGAACGATGTTTTACAAGTTCTCTCCAACACGACAAAGAATATCTCAACCGTTAACGCCCAACCAACCAAGGATATGAAATTTGCTAATATCCATGTCTCCTTTGGTATTTCCAACCTCTCTACACTGACCACAGTCGTGGATAAGATTAAGAGTGTGCCAGAGGTTTACTCTGTTAAACGGACCAACGGCTAATTGTCCTAGCTATTACTAGAAAGGCGCTTATGAAAATCATTATCCAACGGGTTAAAAAAGCTCAAGTCAGTATCGAAGGTCAGGTTCATGGGAAAATTAATCAGGGGCTTTTATTGCTGGTCGGTGTTGGGCCAGATGACCAAGAGGAAGATTTGGACTATGCTGTGAGAAAGCTCGTCAACATGCGGATTTTTTCAGATGCAGAAGGCAAGATGAATCTGTCTGTTAAGGATATTGAGGGGGAAATCCTTTCCATTTCTCAGTTTACCCTCTTTGCAGATACTAAGAAGGGCAATCGTCCAGCCTTTACAGGTGCAGCCAAGCCTGATAGGGCATCAGACTTCTATAACGCTTTCAATCAAAAGCTAGCACAGGAAGTCGCTGTTCAGACAGGCATCTTTGGAGCGGATATGCAGGTGGAGCTGGTCAATGACGGACCAGTCACCATCATCCTTGATACTAAAAATAGATAAGAAAACCAAGCCAGCTGGCTTGGTTTTTATTTATAGGCACTCCCAGAAGGAGATGTGTTTGTCGTAAAAGTCGGGATAGTTTTCTCTTAGGTGGCTAGCCGTTATATAATATAAAGTAGAATGACAGGAAGTAAAGACTGGAGTAAGAGAGTAGAAATATTGAGGGCCAGTGATGGCTAAAAAGACAAATAATAGAAAATCGCTGATGAGCACTCCTAAATAGTAGAAGCGAATTTTTTTGTTTATCTGAGGATAAATCTCAGAGAACTGTTTTTTGAGTCGATTGACCAAGCGAAATAGCAGTAGTCCCTGAGCAAGGATGAAAATGAAGCAAAAAATCAGGCCTCTCTCCAAAGAAAGTTCGTATCGGGGTCTGAAAGTTACCAACAGTAGCAAATCGCTGACTACAATGGCTGCAAAATGGATTCTAAAGAGCTTTTTCATAGGAAGACCTCCCTCTTTTATCTAGCTTCATTCTACACCAAACGAATGGAACTTACAACTAACATAATAAAAAATCCCTGAAAGGAATTTCTTTCAGGAATAAGGGCTTAGTTGATTTTTTCGACATAGAGTTGTTTGGCGATATCGATGCTAACTTGGAGGTCTTCACCTTTGTTGACCAGTGTAAAAGTATTGGAAAAATTATCAAATTGCTTGACTTTGACTTGGTCACCGATATGGATTTCATGCTTTTCTAGATATTTGAGTAGTTCAAAACTATCATGAACGCGAGTCAGGAGATAGGTTCCAGCTTCTTGGACGTCTGCCAGTGGTAAGTTGTTGATTTCAACCAAGAGCTCTCCCTTGGCTGGGATGGTTCCTCCGTGGGGACAGGTTTTAGGGAAGCCCAGGAGTTTATCCAGTCTCTCTACGAAGAGATCGGATACAGTGTGCTCTAGGACCTCAGCTTCTTCGTGGATCTGGTCACTAGTATAGTCGAGATGGTGAACTAGAAAGACCTCAATCAACCGGTGTTTGCGATAGAGCTCGGAGACTAGTTTGAGCCCAATATCTGTCAATAGATAGCCGTTCTCCTTATCCTTGAGGATGAGATTCTCACTTTTCATACGTTTGATCATCTCTGTTACGGCAGGTGGAGAGACTTGCATACGGGCAGCAATTTCCTTATTGGTGATTTTCTGCATCTCCGTACCAATTTCATAAATACATTTTAGGTAGTCTTCTTTATTTGGCGTCATTCGTTTCCTCTTGTCTTTTCTCTCCATCTAGTATATCAAAAAAAGCTAGATTTCTCTAGCCTTCTGCCATAATGGCTTTGATTTTAGTCCAGTTCTTTCACTGCAGCAATAGCAGCTTCAAAGTCTGGTTCCGTGTTGATGTTGTCAACGTATTCTACATAACGGATGACATTATCAGTGTCGAGAACAAAGACAGCACGTGCAAGGAGATGCCATTCGTTGATCAAGAGGGCATAATCACGCCCGAAAGAATGGTCAAAGTAGTCTGAAAGCATGATGGCATTGTCAAGGCCTTCAGCCCCACACCAGCGTCCTTGAGCAAATGGTAGGTCCATAGAAACGGTAAGAACGACGGTGTTGTCGATGTTGGCAAGTTCCTGGTTGAAACGACGTGTTTGCGTTGAGCAGATACCAGTATCGATAGAAGGGACAACACTCAAGACTTTTTTCTTTCCATCAAAGTCAGCTAGCGTTTTTTTAGAGAGATCGGTTGTCGTAAGAGAAAAGTCAAGTGCCTTGTCTCCGACTTGCAGTTGTTTACCTGTAAAGGTTACAGGATTTCCGAGAAAAGTGGTCATGAAACTACTCCATTCTTTTTTCTTTTATTTTACCGAGAATTGTCAGATTTTTCCAATGATTTGACTGGAAATTAAAAGAGAAAAAACGACCGTTCATGTGAGAACGACGTTTTTTAGTGGATTACTTAGACAAACCTTCAGCAATCTTGTCAAGGTTGTATTTCATCATGTTGTAGTAGCTGTCACCTTCTTTACCTTCTTCAGCGATTGAGTCAGTAAAGATTTGTGCGTAAATTGGGATATTTGTGTCTTGTGAAACAGTCTTCATTGGACGGTCATCGACACTTGATTCAACAAAGAGTGATGGAACTTTTGTTTGGCGAAGTTTTTCAACCAAGGTCTTGATTTGTTCAGGTGTTCCTTCTTCTTCTGTGTTGATTTCCCAGATGTAGGCACTTGGAACTTCGTAAGCTTTAGAGAAGTATTTGAAGCATCCTTCGCTGGTTACAATGAGTTTTTTCTCAGCAGGGATATTGTTAAATTTCTCTTTAGCTTCCTTGTCCAGTTTGTCTAGCTTTTCAGTATAGTCTTTGAGATTTTTTTCGTAGAATTCCTTGTTGCTAGGGTCTTTTGCAATCAACTGTTTAGCGATATTTTTAGCATAAATTATCCCATTTTCAAGGTTGAGCCAAGCGTGTGGGTCTTCTTTGCCTTTCTCGTTTTGACCTTCAAGGTAGATGATATCTACGCCGTCACTAACTGCATAGTAGTCTTTGTTTTCAGTTTTCTTGGCATTTTCGACCAATTTGGTAAACCAAGCATTGCCACCTGTTTCAAGGTTGATACCGTTATAGAAAATGAGGTCAGCCTCAGAAGTTTTCTTTACGTCTTCAGGAAGTGGTTCGTACTCGTGTGGGTCTTGACCAACAGGAACGATACTGTGAAGATCGATCTTATCGCCAGCGATATTTTTAGTAATATCAGCGATGATTGAGTTTGTAGCAACAACTTTTAGTTTTTGGTTTGTAGATGCTGTATCTTTTTTCCCACTAGCACAGGCAGCTAATCCAATGATAGAAAGAAAAAGAACGAGCAATGTACCTAATTTTTTCATTAGATTCCTCCAGAAGGGTTTCCCCTTATTTATTGATTTTTTTATTTTTTAGTTTCAAGTATCGTTGCTTTGGAGAGATAAAGAAACTGATTAAGAAGAAGCTGGCAGATGTGAGCACGATGCTGGATCCTGCTGCGAGATTGAAGCTATAGCCGATAAAGAGTCCCAAAACAGAAGCGGTTGCCCCTAGGGTTGATGAAAGAAAAATCATGCTCTTTAGGCTATTAGCATACAGGTAAGCCGTCGCAGCTGGGGTGATCAACATGGCCACGATAAGAATAGTTCCAACACTTTGCATGGCAGTGACTGACACAAGGGTCAAGAGCACCATGAGCAGATAGTGGTAGAAATTGACGGGCATTCCCATGGCTTTAGCCAGGAGTTCGTCAAAGGATGTAATCAATAGTTGTTTAAAGAAAATCCCGATAATCAAGAGAATCAATGCCCCCACACCAATGGTGATCCACATGTCCGTATCTTGGACAGCGAGGATATTCCCAAAAAGGATATGGAAGAGGTCTGTCGAACTCTTGGCAACACTAATCAAGATGACACCTAAGGCTAAGAAAGATGAAAAGGTAATACCAATGGCAGTGTCACTCTTGATGATAGAGTTACCCTTGATGTAGGTAATGATGATGGAAGCCATCAAGCCAAAGATAATGGCTCCAATAAAGAAATCAATTCCCAAGATAAAGGAAAGGGCTACGCCGGGCAAAACTGCGTGAGAAATGGCATCCCCCATGAGAGACATTCCACGTAGGATGATAAAACATCCCACAGCTCCAGCAACCACTCCGATGACTATAGCTGTTATCAAGGCATTTTGTAGGAAATGGAAATGTTGCAATCCATCGATAAATTCTGCTATCATAGGTCACCTCCATTAAAGAAGAGCTTGCTACCATAAGCTTTTTTGAGATTGACTTCGGTAAAGGTTTCTTCAGTTGGACCAATAGCTACCAATTCTCGATTGAGAAGCATAACTTGGTCGAAATAATGGGGGACTTTACTGAGGTCATGATGGACGATGAGAACTGTTTTACCAGCTTTTTTAAGGTTTCTCAGTGTATTCATGATAATCTCTTCACTGATCGAGTCAATCCCGACAAAAGGCTCATCTAAAAAGATGTAGTCAGCTTCCTGCACTAAGCAGCGGGCAATCAAAACACGTTGGAATTGTCCTCCAGAGAGCTGACTGATTTGGCGATCAGCATAGTCTGAGAGTCCAACGATTTCAAGTGCATCCGCCACTTTTTTCCAGTGGCTGGCCTTTAAAGTGTGGAAGAGCGGGATAGATGGATAGAGTCCCAGTGAGACACATTCCTTGACCTTGATAGGGAAATTGTAGTCGATATGGATTTTTTGCTCGACATAGGCAACTCGATGTAAAGATTTCTTGAATTCTTTGTCATCGAGAAAGGCCTGACCTTCATGTGGGATAATTCCCAACATACTTTTTAATAAAGTTGATTTTCCAGCACCGTTTGGACCAATAATTCCGGTAATAGTTGGTCCGTGGAGCACTAGTGAAATATCCTTTAGTGCCAACGTTTCTTTGTAGGAGACACTGAGGTTTTCGATACGTATCATACAATTGTTTTCCTCCTATCTTTTAATATACATTAAAAAAAAAATTAAGTCAAGTTAATTTTTGAAAAATTTAAAATAATAACTGAAAAATGAAGAAAAAAGAGAGACTATTTTTAATTGCATTCCCAAGTGTTTTTTGCTAAGCTAAGAATAAGTGAAAAAATGAAAGCGAGAACAAGATGACACGTTATCAAGACGATTTTTATGATGCAATCAATGGTGAATGGGAAAAAACAGCTGTCATTCCAGCTGACAAATCTCGAACAGGTGGCTTTATTGACCTTGATGAGGAAATTGAAGAGTTGATGCTGGCGACTACGGACAAGTGGTTGGCAGGCGAAGATGTTCCAGAGGATGCCATCCTCGCAAACTTTGTTAAGTACCATCGTATGGTACGTGATTTTGACAAGAGAGAAGCAGATGGGATCAAGCCTGTTTTGCCAATGCTCAAGGAATACCAAGATTTGGAGAGTTTTGAAGATTTTACCAGCAAACTAGCAGCGTTTGAACTAGCTGGTAAACCAAACTTCCTTCCATTTGGTGTTTCACCAGACTTTATGGATGCCAGAACCAATGTTCTCTGGGCAAGTGCACCAGGGACGATTTTACCAGATACAACTTACTACGCTGAAGACCATCCTCAGCGTGAGGAACTCTTGATGCTTTGGAAGGAAAGTACTGCGAATCTACTCAAAGCCTATGATTTTTCAGATGAGGAAATCGAAGACCTACTAGAGAAGAGATTGGAATTGGACCGTCGCATTGCGGCTGTGGTGCTTTCTAACGAAGAAAGTTCAGAATATGCCAAACTCTATCATCCATACGCTTATGAAGATTTCAAGAAATTTGCTCCTGCCCTACCTCTGGATGATTTCTTCCAAACAGTTCTTGGACAAACTCCAGATAAGGTTATCGTAGACGAGGAACGTTTCTGGCAAGCAGCAGATCAATTTTATAGTGATGAAGCTTGGCCTTTGCTTAAGGCAACCTTGATTTTGGGTGTGGTCAATCTCTCAACCAGCTATCTAACTGATGAGATTCGTGTTTTGTCAGGTGCCTATGGTCGTGCTCTTTCAGGTGTGCCAGAAGCTCAGGACAAGGTCAAGGCAGCCTATCACTTGGCCCAAGGACCCTTTAAGCAAGCCCTTGGTCTCTGGTATGCGTATGAAAAATTTTCCCCAGAAGCTAAGGCTGATGTAGAGAAAAAAGTGGCGACTATGATCGATGTTTATAAGGAACGTTTGGCTAAGAACGACTGGCTCACTCCTGAAACGCGTGATAAGGCCATTGTCAAACTCAATGTCATCAAGCCTTATATCGGTTATCCAGAGGAATTGCCAGAACGCTACAAGGACAAAGTAGTGGATGAAACTGCCAGTCTCTTTGAGAATGCCCTAGCCTTTGCGCGTGTGGAAATCAAGCACAGCTGGAGCAAGTGGAACCAACCGGTTGACTACAAGGAGTGGGGTATGCCAGCTCACATGGTCAATGCCTACTACAATCCTCAGAAGAACTTGATTGTCTTCCCAGCTGCCATTTTACAGGCTCCATTCTATGATTTGCACCAGTCATCTTCTGCCAACTACGGTGGTATTGGTGCAGTTATTGCTCACGAGATTTCTCACGCCTTTGACACAAATGGTGCGTCCTTTGATGAAAATGGTAGTCTCAAGGATTGGTGGACAGAGAGTGACTATACTGCTTTCAAAGAAAAAACGCAGAAAGTTATCGACCAGTTTGATGGACAAGAATCTTACGGTGCAACGATTAATGGGAAACTAACCGTGTCTGAAAACGTTGCTGACTTGGGAGGAATTGCTGCAGCCCTTGAAGCTGCTAAGAGAGAACCAGACTTCTCAGCTGAAGAATTCTTCCACAACTTTGCTCGTATCTGGCGCATGAAAGGCCGTCCAGAATTGATGAAGCTTATGGCCAGTGTCGATGTGCACGCGCCTGCCAAACTCCGTGTCAATGTGCAAGTACCAAACTTCGATGACTTCTATACAACATACGATGTCAAAGAAGGAGACGGTATGTGGCGTTCACCAGAGGATCGTGTGATTATTTGGTAAAGTAAGTCCTTAATCAAGTATCATCTTGGGATTAATGATTCATTTTTGAAGTTTATCCATCTGAAAATGCAATGCTATCGAGGTTAACATGAAGAAATTTTTAATGATGCTATCAGCTATTCTTTCGATTTCAGTTCTAGCATCTTGTGGTCTCAATAAAAATAGGAACAATACAGAACCTTCATCTGCACTATCATCTGTCTCCAAAGACGATAAGACTAGTGTATCAACAGAAGCAAAGGCTGAAAATACTAGTGACTCGTCAACCAAGGAATCGCAATCGACTGCTGAAAATAAGAAAGAAACTAGACAAGATTTATATAAAGAAGTGATTGAACGCTATAACCACTTTACAGACCTTTTAAAACAAGGTAAGAGAGAAGATTTATACAAGGAAAATAAACAAGATAAGATTACTTCAGAAGAATATGGCCTGGTTTTCTCTCGAATGGATTATCATAATGCACCCGATTGGAAATACGCAATTGTTGATTTGAATAAGGATGGTCAAGACGAGTTGCTTATTGGCGATGAAAAATTTGTTTCAGCCATTTATTATTTGGAAAATCAAAAACCTAGCTTACTTCACACAGCATATATAGCTTCTGCAGGTGGTTTTCGCTCAGGATTTGATATTTATGAAAACGGTCAAGTCTCTTATGCAGACTGGCAGTCAACTCGTCCAGAAATGAACCTGTCTCTATATTCGTTTGATAAAAACGGAGTGCAGAAGATTAAAGAAGCAACTATTCAAATAGGTGGCAATGAAAAAGCAGAGCAAGTTTTAGATATCTCTTCTGAAAAGCTTGATTTGTCTAACATTGACTGGAAAGAATTGAATCGAGCTAATTAGTTTTGATTTATTTTTCTAGTTCAACTTTGATTCTTCTGAGCAAATATTGACATAGAAATAGAAGCTACAAAAAAACCAAGGATGTTATCCTTGGTTTTTTGCTTGCTAGAAAAAGGGATTAAAGGTCTTTTCGTGAGCGATCGTCGTAGCTAGACCATGCCCAGGATAGACATCGTAGTTAGGAAGTGTGAAGAGCTGCGTCTGAATGCTATGGAGGAGTTGTTCCGTGCTACCTGTAGGAAGGTCTGTCCGTCCGATGGTTTCTCGGAATAGAGCATCTCCCGTCAAGACTAGATGAGCATCAGGAAAGACGATAGAAACACCGCCGATAGAGTGCCCTGGGGTTGGTAGAACTGTAAAACGAAATTCCTCAAGCTGGTATTCCTCATGAAAGGTAAAGGTGTGCTCTGCTGGTTTTGCGACCACATCTGCCATATCATCGTGACGAGGGAGACCAGAGAGATTATCGACTGGAGTGTAAAGCCAGCTAGCTTCGCTCTCTGCTACATAAACTGGGGGATTTCCAAAAGTCTCGCGAACCAAGTCCAGACTCATAATATGGTCGTAGTGGGTGTGGGTCAGGAGAATCGCACAGACTGGTTTGTTGATTTTTTCGATAGTCTTGCGGATAGCTTTCCAATGGCTACCTGGGTCAACCACAATCAGGTGTTGGTCCCCTTCCAGATAATAAGTGTTTTCATAGGCAATGGGATTCACGGTTTTATGGATTTTCATACTGGCTCCAATCTCAAAGAATGTACTAAACTAAGTATAGCATAGAAGAGAGAAATAAAGTGAAAAGAAAGTCCCTCTTTTGTGTTAGAGGGACAATGATCTTATTTAAACTTGAAACCTTCGTAAATGAGTTTTGCTTTGGGATTCTTTTTCTTAATTTGCTTGGCAAGGGCCTTCATCATAGGAAGAGGTCCACACATATAGACTGTAGTCTGGTCAGGGATTTCTTCTTGATCCAAAGTCAGGTATCCTTTTTCATTGCTATCGACTAGCTGCAGGTCAAAGTTAGCATTTTGACGGGCGTAGTCACGAAGTAGATCTAGGTAGACAGCATTTTCCTCTCCACGGAAACTATAGTAGAAGCGGACATTCCTGTCTAGGATAGGATGCTCTCGGATATAAGAGATGAAAGGTGTCATTCCAATTCCACCTGCGATCCAGATTTGCTGCTTTGGACCGTGTTCCATAGTCATATGTCCATAGGCGCGATCAACTGCGACCTTGCTACCAACTTGAAGATTGTCATAGATATTCTTGGTGTGGTCACCAGAGTTTTTAATCGTAAAATAAAGAGTTCGTCCTTGTCCTCCTGAGATGGAGAAAGGGTGTGGAGCAGTTTCAAAACCTTTTTGGAAAATTTTTAGAAAGGCAAATTGTCCATATTCGTAGGTGAAAGGATGACTGAGTTCTATTTCAATTTCAGTCGTGTCGTGGTTGAGGCGTTTGATTCCTACGATTTTTCCAAGATAGGTGAAACCGACCTTTTGATAAAGGAAAATAATATAAAATCCTGCAAGCAAGCCTAAAATAGCATAGATTCCAAAGATAAGACCTAGGAAACTAAAGGAGAGGAGACGATTTCCCATGATCATCAAAACATGAAAAAGGCCAAAGATATAGGCTAGATAAACCAATCGATGAATCCATCTCCAAGCTTCATACTGGATGTATTGTCCCAGATAGGCAACCAGAACAATGCTGATAAAGATATAGATAGCGATATTTCCAAACTGGGCAGCCAAATGCGAACCCCAGAGACCACCCATGCTAAAGTTGTGTAGGGTTAGTAGGAGAATGGATAGAAAAGCAGTGAATTTATGAGCAAGATACATCTTTTCAAGTCCGTTAAACCAAGCCTCAAGCAGGGGTAAACGGCTAGCTAGTATAAAAGTAAGTGAGAGGGTAGTGAGAGCTAAACCAGGGATTAGAAACTGACTAGCGCCTGAACTAAGCCAAGCTAGGATAGTCAGAAGCATACTAAGTCCGATAAATAAAATACCTTTTAATGATTTCATAGTTGAAGTCCTTTCATGGATTTATCTTATATTAGATGTAATAAGATTTGTTACATTTTAACAAAAAAAGAATCTGTAGTCAAGGTTTAGGGTCTCGGCCTCTAAGTCAAATTTTCATGATAATCTATAAATAACGGCTAAGAAATATACTGTTAGATTTGTGTACTTCTTATAGAAATTTTTTTGTTATAACAATGTAAGTGTGGGAAAAATTTAACTTCTACAAAACTCTAAAAAATAAATTGATACATAAAAGTGTATTTTATTTAATTATTGGATAAGCGACACCTGAAATTTACATGATGTAAACCTCTGTGAGTATTGGTCTTTTAAAGTATTTGGTGTTAAATTATTTTTGTATTTTTCTCAAATAAAATAATTAAAAATGTTGAAAAAGAGAACAGAAAATGTTAGTATGAATATGCATATTGAATATGAGGATATAATCCTTTTAGAATAACGAAATTTAAAAACCAATTTTCGAGAAGGGAAAGAAATTTCGTTTTTTCTATATTTCAATATCGACATAATAAAAATAGGGAGGTTGTTTTTCTTATGAAGAGTAAGCAACAGGATTTTAGAACGGAGAAATACATTCGATACGGGATTCGAAAGTATAGTTTAGGAGTAGCATCAGTAGCAATTTCAGCAGGTTTGATGTTTTTGGGCAATGGAGCAGTATCAGCGATGGAACTTCAAGGAGCAGATACTACGCTTGTTTCAACATCGACATTGAATACGGAATCTTCTACGGAAACAGAAAAACCAGAAACTTCGATAGAAAAAGAAAAAGAAGTTGCCCTTAAGACGGTTGATAAAACGGATTTAGTTAAAAAAATTACAGAACTTGAAGAGAAAGTAAAAACAGCAAAGAATATAGATGACGTGGTACTAACATCTGCTAAAGAGCTATTAGATTCTGCGAAATCTGTCATCTCAAAAGAGATAGTTGAGCAAGAGGAAGTGGATACTGAACTTGCTAAGATTAAAGAGTTAATTACGGTATTTGCTGAGTCTGTCGAAGTTGGGAAAATAACGGAATCTACAGAAAAAGCAGAAGAAACCAAAGAAACAAAAGAAACTGTTGTACCAGTCCAAGAAGCTAAAAAAATCTTAGAACAAGTTACTTCTGAAGCTGAGGTAACCAATGTTTTAGCAACTGAAGCAGTCCGGAAAAATAAGGTTGAGGGTGAAAACAAAGCGGCGATTGAGGCGGCGGTAGCTAATAATAAGGGAGTTATTGCAGAAACTAAAAAAGTCCTAGCGAATGATGCCCTTACAGCTAAACAAATCAATGATCAATTGTCACGCTTAAATGATTCCATTCTTGCTGTCTACAATGATCTGAAAAAAGCAGGAGTTGGAAAAGACGGGAACTTTGGAGTAGCTTTGGCTGCTCAAGATTTCTATGCTGAAGAGGGTTCTAATACAACTCATGCATCGGAAACAAACGCTGCAAATCATACTGGTAAAGATACCTATACAATTCCAGTACAAGAAATTAAATTAATTACGGGTACTGATGCTACAGGTCTAGAGATTGAAGTCTATTCTAATCAGCGGGTTGGTAATGATACAAATGCTGGAAATGGGATGCATACAGAACAAGGTGGAAAGACTGGTCATAACAACAAAGGACGTGTAGATTATCCATTAACTCCTGATGCCGCTAAAAAATTAGCAGAAGAAGCACCACTTTGGAGAAATAAACTCCGTGCGGATGGGTCAAGAATTTCAAACGCTGCGACGTCAATATACTCTGCTAACGGTGGTTATGAATACCTAGCTACAGAAATTTATGGCTATGGGTATGAACAAGGAGTTGACAGAGTTTATATTAAAGGTTTGAAAGATCGTATTGCAGTTACAGAAAAAGCTAAGCAAGCTGGTTGGAGTTTAACTTCTGTAACCCCAACTAACCTTGTGCCGGGCTTGACATACGATTCAGAAACAGACACAATTCAAGGAAAAGTCATAGCGGATATTGAAAATGGAGTTTATGATTTACGATTTAATATTACTGCGACCAATACAGATGGTCGAACAGTAACTTTCCAAATTCAGAATCTTCGTGCTGGTTGGGTCGGGTGGCAAGATAGCACGCCTCCTAAAATAAAATCAGATTCTGAGCGTTATGATCGTAAAGTAGGTGATGATGCTAATGTAAATATTCAATTCTATGACGAATCAGGTGCCAGTGCAACACCAGCAAATAGTCGAGGAACTTATAACTACACGACAGTTGAAGGAAAAGTTGTAAGAGTGCCTCAAAGATTTTCTAGAGCAGTGACAGGAGTTTCAGGATATAACACCATTGGTGAACAATTAGATGATTCTAAAGTCCTAATTCCAGGTACTAGCTATAGTGTTGCAAACAGTACTTCTGATGAGCAAGCTGCTGATCAAACGAATATGGGGAGAGGAATCATTTCTGGAAAATTAACTGAAGCAGGAATTTACACAGTCTCCGTATTTGCAAAAGATTATGATAAATTGGCTAATAATAATGTCTGGAACCAATCTGGACAAGAAGCACATGCTACTGTAACATTAGTCGTGAAACCAAAGGTTGAGGTTCAAAACGTTGAAACTTACTCAACAGTTGTACCAGTTAAAATTTCTAAAGGTGCATCAAGTGCTAAGGTAACAATGCCGGATGGTACTGTAACCAATCTAAAAGCAGTTAATGGCAAATGGCTCGTAGACAGTGGTTCAACCAACACAGCTGTTTCTGAAAATCAAGAATTAGGTATTGTAGATTCCGATATAGTCTTTAATATTCCTGTGACATCAGAGGCAACTGCCAAAGTTGGTGTTGATAATATCAAAGTAGAAGCATCTGCTGAAAATGTTAAGGGAACTTTCTTACGTGAACAAGTTGAGTTAAATGGAACGGATGGGCAAAAACATACTGCTACTTTTAATAAGGCTACCGGACACTGGGAGTTACCTAGCGACTATGCTGAAAGTAAAACACTGAATGGTGATGGTACGACAAGATGGACTAAACGTCAAGTGTACACAGAAGCTCAGCAAGACGGTGGTATGAAATTTTATATCTATGAGTACATTCGACAGCTTGATAGCACTGGGAAAGTGACAAGTGTAGAAACGCCAACTCGCCCAGAAACGATTTATGTTTCTAAGAATACTAATCAGGTAGGTGATGGAATGTCAGTAACTGTCACTTATGACAAACATTCAAATACCTGGGCGTCATCTGATGGAACGGAAGTGACTGCTACTAAGCTTGGAAATGACTCTTGGGAAGTTCATACTAAGTCAGGGTTTGGTGGTATTATTAGAGGGACGATTGCCACAAATACGGATGTGGCAACGGTTGTAAATACAAAACCAACAGCAACTTCACAAGATTATACTTCAACAAAAGGTACAGCTGTCGACCTTCGTAATGAAGCAAAAGCTGCAGTAAGCATCTCAGACTCTGAAGATGCTAAATATGGAAAAACTACCTATATCACTAGAATCACAGTAACATCGCCTTCAGGAGTTCAAAAAGTATTTGATACCAAACAAGATGTAAATAACTATAATATTGCTAGTGGATATAGCTTAAATGAAGTAGGAGTATATACTGTTAAGATTGATGTTATTGATAGTAATGGAAATTACACTACTGAAGCAACAATCGGTGGAACTGAGTCGGGAGTTGATCATGGAGTTGATTCATCAACCGCTACAACAACCTACCATATTACAG
Source organism: Streptococcus oralis SK610 (assembly GCF_000257455.1). Taxonomy (GTDB): domain Bacteria; phylum Bacillota; class Bacilli; order Lactobacillales; family Streptococcaceae; genus Streptococcus; species Streptococcus oralis_CB. The sequence goes on along the minus strand of NZ_AJKQ01000029.1, from coordinate 728 downwards.
TAACTGATACGATTGAAGGACATAATGTGACTTCGACTGATGTTCAAGGTGCCACTCAAAAAGAAACTCCAACCTTTACATCTGTTGGAGATGGATCACCAGTAAAACCAAGTGCTTCTTCGCCTGCTAAGTTAGTAGATCCAAAAACAGGTGGATTTGTTGATACTCTAACAATTGATGGTCAGGGTACCTACTCAATTGATAATGAAACAGGCAGAGTAACCTTTGTTCCATTGAAGACATTTACAGGTACAGCAACACCTGTCACAGTTTCACTTACTGCAAAATTAGGAAAAGATGCTAATGATACTGATATTACAGCAACTGCTACAGCAACGTATACTCCAACTGTAATACCTGTTAAACCAACTTCTATAGATGCTGAATCCGAAGGTCCAAAAGGACAAACACAACACGGCACACCAACTTTTGCTGGTGGTAAAGTTGAAGTAAACGGTGTGGAGAAGACTGTTGAAATTGATGAAAATGTCAAACCAACCTTTGATGATAGTTCAACTAAAAAAGTTGTTCCGGGAGAAGGAACTTATACCATTGATGAAAATGGTGTGGTAACTTTCACACCAGAAAAAGACTTTGTTGGGAAGGCTTCAGGAGTTACAGTCAAACGAGTTGATAAGAACGGAACAGAAATAACTGCAAAATACACTCCGACTGTCCGTCCAATTACTTCATTTGTAGATACTAAGGGGAATACATTAATTCCAAGC
>NZ_AJKQ01000028.1:0-5182 GCF_000257455.1 Streptococcus oralis SK610 | reverse complement strand
TATAATAGAAAGAGTTGAAAAGCTCAGGTCCGTTGGTCAAGGGGTTAAGACACCGCCTTTTCACGGCGGTAACACGGGTTCGAATCCCGTACGGACTATGGTGTATTGTGGTTAGAAAAAACTTGAAAAAAGTTTAAAAAATCTGTTGACAGAGACAGATGGCTGTGATATACTAATATAGTTGTCGCTCATGAGAGAAGTGAGAGACAAAGACCTTTGAAAACTGAACAAGACGAACCAATGTGCAGGGCACTATAACTGATGTTATAGTACTGAACAATGAAAAAAACAATAAATCTGTCAGTGACAGAAATGAGTGAGAACTCAAACTTTTAATGAGAGTTTGATCCTGGCTCAGGACGAACGCTGGCGGCGTGCCTAATACATGCAAGTAGAACGCTGAAGGAGGAGCTTGCTTCTCTGGATGAGTTGCGAACGGGTGAGTAACGCGTAGGTAACCTGCCTGGTAGCGGGGGATAACTATTGGAAACGATAGCTAATACCGCATAAGAGTAGATGTTGCATGACATTTGCTTAAAAGGTGCAATTGCATCACTACCAGATGGACCTGCGTTGTATTAGCTAGTTGGTGAGGTAACGGCTCACCAAGGCAACGATACATAGCCGACCTGAGAGGGTGATCGGCCACACTGGGACTGAGACACGGCCCAGACTCCTACGGGAGGCAGCAGTAGGGAATCTTCGGCAATGGACGGAAGTCTGACCGAGCAACGCCGCGTGAGTGAAGAAGGTTTTCGGATCGTAAAGCTCTGTTGTAAGAGAAGAACGAGTGTGAGAGTGGAAAGTTCACACTGTGACGGTATCTTACCAGAAAGGGACGGCTAACTACGTGCCAGCAGCCGCGGTAATACGTAGGTCCCGAGCGTTGTCCGGATTTATTGGGCGTAAAGCGAGCGCAGGCGGTTAGATAAGTCTGAAGTTAAAGGCTGTGGCTTAACCATAGTACGCTTTGGAAACTGTTTAACTTGAGTGCAAGAGGGGAGAGTGGAATTCCATGTGTAGCGGTGAAATGCGTAGATATATGGAGGAACACCGGTGGCGAAAGCGGCTCTCTGGCTTGTAACTGACGCTGAGGCTCGAAAGCGTGGGGAGCAAACAGGATTAGATACCCTGGTAGTCCACGCCGTAAACGATGAGTGCTAGGTGTTAGACCCTTTCCGGGGTTTAGTGCCGCAGCTAACGCATTAAGCACTCCGCCTGGGGAGTACGACCGCAAGGTTGAAACTCAAAGGAATTGACGGGGGCCCGCACAAGCGGTGGAGCATGTGGTTTAATTCGAAGCAACGCGAAGAACCTTACCAGGTCTTGACATCCCTCTGACCGCTCTAGAGATAGAGTTTTCCTTCGGGACAGAGGTGACAGGTGGTGCATGGTTGTCGTCAGCTCGTGTCGTGAGATGTTGGGTTAAGTCCCGCAACGAGCGCAACCCCTATTGTTAGTTGCCATCATTTAGTTGGGCACTCTAGCGAGACTGCCGGTAATAAACCGGAGGAAGGTGGGGATGACGTCAAATCATCATGCCCCTTATGACCTGGGCTACACACGTGCTACAATGGCTGGTACAACGAGTCGCAAGCCGGTGACGGCAAGCTAATCTCTTAAAGCCAGTCTCAGTTCGGATTGTAGGCTGCAACTCGCCTACATGAAGTCGGAATCGCTAGTAATCGCGGATCAGCACGCCGCGGTGAATACGTTCCCGGGCCTTGTACACACCGCCCGTCACACCACGAGAGTTTGTAACACCCGAAGTCGGTGAGGTAACCATTTGGAGCCAGCCGCCTAAGGTGGGATAGATGATTGGGGTGAAGTCGTAACAAGGTAGCCGTATCGGAAGGTGCGGCTGGATCACCTCCTTTCTAAGGATAAGGAACTGCACATTGGTCTTGTTTAGTCTTGAGAGGTCTTGTGGGGCCTTAGCTCAGCTGGGAGAGCGCCTGCTTTGCACGCAGGAGGTCAGCGGTTCGATCCCGCTAGGCTCCATTGGTGAGAGATCACCAAGTAATGCACATTGAAAATTGAATATCTATATCAAATAGTAACAAGAAAATAAACCGAAACGCTGTAGTATTAAAAGAGTTTATGACTGAAAGGTCAAAAAATAAGGTTAAGTTAATAAGGGCGCACGGTGGATGCCTTGGCACTAGGAGCCGAAGAAGGACGTGACAAACGACGATATGCCTTGGGTAGCTGTAAGTAAGCGATGATCCAGGGATTTCCGAATGGGGGAACCCAACAGGTACTACCTGTTACCCGCATCTGTTAAGGATGTGAGGAGGAAGACGCAGTGAACTGAAACATCTAAGTAGCTGCAGGAAGAGAAAGCAAAAGCGATTGCCTTAGTAGCGGCGAGCGAAACGGCAGGAGGGCAAACCGAAGAGTTTACTCTTCGGGGGTAGGACTGCAATGTGGACTCAAAGATTATAGAAGAATGATTTGGGAAGATCAGCCAAAGAGAGTAATAGCCTCGTATTTAAAATAGTCTTTGTACCTAGCAGTATCCTGAGTGGGAGGACCATCTCCCAACCCTAAATACTCCCTAGTGACCGATAGTGAACCAGTACCGTGAGGGAAAGGTGAAAAGCACCCCGGGAGGGGAGTGAAATAGAACCTGAAACCGTGTGCCTACAACAAGTTCGAGCCCGTTAATGGGTGAGAGCGTGCCTTTTGTAGAATGAACCGGCGAGTTACGATATGATGCGAGGTTAAGTTGAAGAGACGGAGCCGCAGGGAAACCGAGTCTGAATAGGGCGCCTTAGTATCATGTCGTAGACCCGAAACCATGTGACCTACCCATGAGCAGGTTGAAGGTGCGGTAAGACGCACTGGAGGACCGAACCAGGGCACGTTGAAAAGTGCTTGGATGACTTGTGGGTAGCGGAGAAATTCCAAACGAACTTGGAGATAGCTGGTTCTCTCCGAAATAGCTTTAGGGCTAGCGTCGACATCAAGATTCTTGGAGGTAGAGCACTGTTTGGGTGAGGGGTCCATCCCGGATTACCAATCTCAGATAAACTCCGAATGCCAATGAATTATGGTCGGCAGTCAGACTGCGAGTGCTAAGATCCGTAGTCGAAAGGGAAACAGCCCAGACCACCAGCTAAGGTCCCAAAATAATTGTTAAGTGGAAAAGGATGTGGGGTTGCACAGACAACTAGGATGTTAGCTTAGAAGCAGCTATTCATTCAAAGAGTGCGTAATAGCTCACTAGTCGAGTGACCCTGCGCCGAAAATGTACCGGGGCTAAAACAATTTACCGAAGCTGTGGATACCTTTATAGGTATGGTAGGAGAGCGTTCTATGTGTGATGAAGGTATACCGTGAGGAGTGCTGGAACGCATAGAAGTGAGAATGCCGGTATGAGTAGCGAAAGACAGGTGAGAATCCTGTCCACCGTAAGACTAAGGTTTCCAGGGGAAGGCTCGTCCGCCCTGGGTTAGTCGGGACCTAAGGAGAGACCGAAAGGTGTATCCGATGGACAACAGGTTGATATTCCTGTACTAGAGTATGTAGTGATGGAGGGACGCAGTAGGCTAACTAAAGCAGACGAATGGAAGAGTCTGTCTAAGCAGTGAGGTGTGAATTGAGTCAAATGCTTAATTCTATAACATTGAGCTGTGATGGGGAGCGAAGTTTAGTAGCGAAGTTAGTGACGTCACACTGCCAAGAAAAGCTTCTAGCGTTTAAACATACTCTACCCGTACCGCAAACCGACACAGGTAGTCGAGGCGAGTAGCCTCAGGTGAGCGAGAGAACTCTCGTTAAGGAACTCGGCAAAATGACCCCGTAACTTCGGGAGAAGGGGTGCTGACTTTAGGTCAGCCGCAGTGAATAGGCCCAAGCAACTGTTTATCAAAAACACAGCTCTCTGCTAAATCGTAAGATGATGTATAGGGGGTGACGCCTGCCCGGTGCTGGAAGGTTAAGAGGAGTGCTTAGCGTAAGCGAAGGTATGAATTGAAGCCCCAGTAAACGGCGGCCGTAACTATAACGGTCCTAAGGTAGCGAAATTCCTTGTCGGGTAAGTTCCGACCCGCACGAAAGGCGTAATGATTTGGGCACTGTCTCAACGAGAGACTCGGTGAAATTTTAGTACCTGTGAAGATGCAGGTTACCCGCGACAGGACGGAAAGACCCCATGGAGCTTTACTGCAGTTTGATATTGAGTGTCTGTACCACATGTACAGGATAGGTAGGAGTCTACGAGATCGGGACGCCAGTTTCGAAGGAGACGTTGTTGGGATACTACCCTTGTGTTATGGCCACTCTAACCCGGATAGGTTATCCCTATCGGAGACAGTGTCTGACGGGCAGTTTGACTGGGGCGGTCGCCTCCTAAAAGGTAACGGAGGCGCCCAAAGGTTCCCTCAGAATGGTTGGAAATCATTCGCAGAGTGTAAAGGTATAAGGGAGCTTGACTGCGAGAGCTACAACTCGAGCAGGGACGAAAGTCGGGCTTAGTGATCCGGTGGTTCCGTATGGAAGGGCCATCGCTCAACGGATAAAAGCTACCCTGGGGATAACAGGCTTATCTCCCCCAAGAGTTCACATCGACGGGGAGGTTTGGCACCTCGATGTCGGCTCGTCGCATCCTGGGGCTGTAGTCGGTCCCAAGGGTTGGGCTGTTCGCCCATTAAAGCGGCACGCGAGCTGGGTTCAGAACGTCGTGAGACAGTTCGGTCCCTATCCGTCGCGGGCGTAGGAAATTTGAGAGGATCTGCTCCTAGTACGAGAGGACCAGAGTGGACTTACCGCTGGTGTACCAGTTGTCTTGCCAAAGGCATCGCTGGGTAGCTATGTAGGGAAGGGATAAACGCTGAAAGCATCTAAGTGTGAAACCCACCTCAAGATGAGATTTCCCATGATTTTATATCAGTAAGAGCCCTGAGAGATGATCAGGTAGATAGGTTAGAAGTGGAAGTGTGGCGACACATGTAGCGGACTAATACTAATAGCTCGAGGACTTATCCAAAGTAACTGAGAATACGAAAGCGAAGGTTTTCTTGGTATTTGATAGATATTCAATTTTGAGTAGGTATTACTCAGAGTTAAGTGACGATAGCCTAGGAGATACACCTGTACCCATGCCGAACACAGCAGTTAAGCCCTAGAACGCCGGAAGTAGTTGGGGGTTGCCCCCTGTGAGATATGGAAGTCGCTTAGC
>NZ_AJKQ01000027.1:0-712 GCF_000257455.1 Streptococcus oralis SK610 | reverse complement strand
TAGGTCCCGTAGTGTAGCGGTTATCACGTCGCCCTGTCACGGCGAAGATCGCGGGTTCGATTCCCGTCGGGACCGTTTAAGATAACGGAAGTTATTTTAGACTCGTTAGCTCAGTTGGTAGAGCAATTGACTTTTAATCAATGGGTCACTGGTTCGAGCCCAGTACGGGTCATATTTGCGGGTTTGGCGGAATTGGCAGACGCACCAGATTTAGGATCTGGCGCTTAACGGCGTGGGGGTTCAAGTCCCTTAACCCGCATAATAGAAATCAGCCGGCTTAGCTCAGTTGGTAGAGCATCTGATTTGTAATCAGAGGGTCGCGTGTTCAAGTCATGTAGCCGGCATTTTTTTATATAGAATAAGAGGTCGATGCGAACGTAGTTCAGTGGTAGAACACCACCTTGCCAAGGTGGGGGTCGCGGGTTCGAATCCCGTCGTTCGCTTAGAGAGGCCGGGGTGGCGGAACTGGCAGACGCACAGGACTTAAAATCCTGCGATTGGTAACGATCGTACCGGTTCGATTCCGGTCCTCGGCATATAATGATGAGCACCCTTAGCTCAACTGGATAGAGTACCTGACTACGAATCAGGCGGTTAGAGGTTCGACTCCTCTAGGGTGCATTTTTTTATTTAACGCGGGAAGTAGCTCAGCTTGGTAGAGTACTTGGTTTGGGACCAAGGTGTCGCAGGTTCGAATCCTGTCTTCCCGATT
>NZ_AJKQ01000025.1:0-115537 GCF_000257455.1 Streptococcus oralis SK610 | reverse complement strand
CAGTAGTAGAACTTCCAGAGCAAGTGAAGCCGTCTGATAAAAAAGAACTTTCAGTACCTGATTCGAAACCAGATCAATTGACTCAAAACATCTCTGTAGAAAAAAATCAACTTCCAAATACAGGAAGTCAAGAAGATGGTTTGAAAAATCTAGGAATTCTAACAGCCCTAGCAGGTGTTATGACACTTGGATTGCTAGGGAAAAAGAAACGAAACGATGAATCAGACTAATCACTTTTAAGAACCGAGAAATCGGTTCTTTTTTTATGACATTTGTCATATTTCCTAGTGACAGAAGCATCTAGTTCCGCCAACTTCAAAAGACTATAATTGAAGTATGAAATGGAGGAAGAAGAAATGAAAAATAAAATGATTGTCGCAGTGAGTTTAGTAGCAGCAGGAGTTATGACCTATCTCATGTTTTCAGGATTGGACGAGGGTTTCTATCATTTTCCTTGGGAGCTCTTTGCTGGCTTTGGAATGATGTCTTGGCTTGTCAGAGAAGGTTTGAAATTAGTCAGAGATGTGAAAAAGGAGTTTGAGGAATGAAAAAAGCAATCATCTGTCTCTTTATCGGTCTGTCACTCTTGGTATGGTTAGTGGAAATGTTTACTGGGTGGTTTGACCAAACCTTGCTTCGCCAATTTATTCGTGGTGCTTGGGGTTTTGGATTTATGATTTTCGTTGTTTTCCCTATAGGAATGAAGTGGTTGAAAGGAGAATCTCATGACTGTGATTAAAGTTGAGAAATTGAGTAAGAAAATAAAAGACAAGGAGATCTTGCGGAACATCTCTTTTGAAATCAACGATGGTGAATGTGTCGCCTTGATCGGACCTAACGGAGCAGGTAAGACGACCTTGATTGATTGCCTCTTGGGCGACAAGTTCGTGAGCTCAGGTCAGATAGCTATTCAAGGCTTTGCACCAACAGATCCTCGATTAAAGCAACTTATTTCTATCTTACCTCAAGAAAATACGGTGGTTCAAGACTTGAAAGTGAAAGAACTCTTATCCTTCTTTCAATCAATCTATCCAAACAGTCTCTCCAATCAAGAAATTGATGACTTGCTGAGATTTTCGGACAAACAGAAAAATCAGCTAGCGGGCAAGTTGTCTGGTGGGCAAAAACGTTTGTTCTCTTTCGTGTTGGCACTAATAGGTCGTCCGAAAATTCTATTTTTGGACGAACCAACTGCTGCCATGGATACCTCGACACGTCAGCATTTTTGGGAAATTGTCAATCAGTTAAAGAAAAATGGTGTCACCATTGTCTACTCTTCTCACTATATCGAAGAGGTAGAACATACGGCTGACCGCATTTTGGTCCTCCACAAGGGTGAATTGATCCGGGATACGACACCTTATGCCATGCGTGGTGAAGAACAAGAAAAACATTTTACGGTACCACTAACTTATCAGGAAGTTATCAGCACTTTGGACCAGATTCAAGGGCTTGAAATCAAGCAAAATGCTCTTTCCTTCACAACCAAAGAAGCCAGCCAGGTATGGAAAGTCTTGCAAGAACAGGGCTGCATGATCGAAGAAATTGAAGTTCGCAATCGAACTCTCTTAGACAGTATCTTCGAAACGACTCAAGACTAAAGGAGATTGACGATGAAAAATATGACAAGTCTCATGAAAGTGGAAATCATTCTGATGAAACGGCAAGCAGTCTACTACTTGCTATCCATCGGACTCCCAAGTGTGTTTTACCTTATCTTTTCTGGTATGATGTCAGGGTCAGATATTCCAGAAATTGCTCTTCAAGCCTATCTTTTTGCCATGACGCTCTTTAGTATCATGTCAAGTGCTTTTTTCAGTATCCCAAGCACACTCGAGTCTGATAAGACAAACAACTGGCAAAAATTGATTCAACATTCTCCCGTATCTATGGTAGAATATTATGTATCAAAACTGTTCAGTACCCTACTGACTTTCTTGTTATCAATTACAGTTGTCTTTTCAGTTGGTCATTTTGTCCGTGGAGTGACTCTGCCTTGGCTTGACTGGATGGTAATTGGTGCTATTTTGCTGATCGGAAGCGTGATCTTTATCAGCATGGGGGTCTTGGTGAGCTTGCTACCCAGTGCTCAACTGATGACGGTTGTTGGAAATATTGCCTATATTGCTTTGGCTGTTCTAGGTGGACTGTGGTTCCCCTTGGATTCCTTCCCAGAATGGCTCCAATCTATTGGAAAGCTGACTCCAACCTATCAACTGATGCAGGTCGTCTCTACTTATTTGGAACACCATGAATTTAATATTCTTTCTGCCTTGGTTGTGCTAGGCTATACAGTTTTCTTTGGTGTACTGGTAATCCAGCTGAAAAAAAGGATTGAGGTAAAATAAATCTATGTTGGAAAAATTTAAAAACATTCATTATATGTTTCATATTTCAATAGTGTTTATCATCTTTCCTATAGCGGGTGTCATCGTTGGAGATTACCCGCTTTTAACCTTGCTATGGACCCTACTATTTGTACTTGCCTTCTATTCGGTTTTAGCCAGTCAGAGTCGCACTGTGCTGTGGATGGCTTGGTGGATCATGCTTGCCTACATTTTTTATACATCGGTTTGGCTGAGTTCGGGTTTCACCTGGTTTATCTTCTATTTATCCAATCTCCTTATTTATGAGCTGGATGAGATTTCTTTTCACTCTTGGCGCTTTGTCAGTTTTATTGTCCTGCAACCGTTCATTCTGACCGGAATCTATATGGTCAATCATGTTAGTCCCTGGCAGCTACTCTTTTTCTTGGTGACCTTTATCTTTTCCGATGCAATGACCTTTGGTCTCTATCGAATTCGGATAACAGAAGAGCTAAAAGAAGAAAAGATGAAACAAAATGCCAAGCTCAATCTTTTCTTGGCTGAAAACGAACGCAGTCGTATCGGTCAGGACCTTCATGACAGCCTAGGTCATACCTTTGCCATGTTGAGTGTGAAGACGGACCTTGCCCTCCAGCTTCTTCAAATGCAGGCCTATCCTCAAGTGGAAAAAGAATTAAAAGAAATTCATCAAATCAGTAAAGAATCCATGAATGAAGTCCGTACAATTATCGAAAATCTTAAAACCAGAACCCTTGCTTCCGAGTTTGCGACTGTTAAAAAAATGCTGGAAATTGCAGGAATTGAAACGGAAATCAATCACCAACTAGATACAGCTAGCCTAACTCAGGAATTAGAATCAACGGCCTCCATGATTTTGCTTGAGTTAGTGACCAACATCATCAAGCATGCTAAAGCATCGAAAGCTTACTTGAAATTAGAACGAACTGAGAAAGAACTCATCCTAACAGTGAGAGATGATGGCTGTGGCTTTGCTTCTTTAAAAGGAGATGAGCTCCATACCGTTCGAGACCGTGTCCTTCCTTTTTCAGGAGAAGTAAAGGTGATCAGTCAGAAACATCCGACTGAAGTGCAGGTTCGACTACCTTATAAGGAGAGAAACTAAGATGAAACTACTTGTTGCAGAAGATCAAAGTATGTTGCGAGATGCGATGTGCCAGTTGCTTACCTTTCAACCAGATGTAGAGTCTGTCCTACAAGCCAAGGATGGCCAAGAAGCAATCCAACTTTTAGAAAAAGAGTCTGTGGATATCGCCATTCTTGACGTAGAAATGCCTGTTAAGACAGGCCTCGAAGTCTTGGAGTGGATACGAGCAGAAAAGCTAGAAACAAAGGTAGTTGTAGTAACGACCTTCAAACGCTCTGGCTATTTTGAACGTGCGGTCAAGGCTGGAGTGGATGCTTATGTCTTGAAAGAAAGAAGCATTGCAGACCTCATGCAAACCTTGCACACTGTTCTCGAAGGACGCAAGGAATATTCGCCTGAATTGATGGAAGTGGTGATGACGCACCCCAATCCGTTAACAGAGCAAGAAATCGCTGTTTTAAAGGGAATCGCTCAAGGTTTGTCTAATCAAGAAATCGCAGATCAGCTTTATCTATCAAATGGAACCGTTCGAAACTATGTCACCAATATTCTTTCGAAACTAGATGCTGGTAATCGAACAGAGGCAGCCAACATTGCAAAAGAATCTGGTTGGCTTTGATAAGAAGGGTTAAAAAATTCCGAAATGATAACTTGAATCGAAGGAAATTCATACTAGAAAGGAGGAGGGGAATAGCCTCCTTTTCTGGTTTAGAAAAGCGGTGAAAGCTAGTGTCAAAGAGTTAAAAGATCAGAATAAAAACGAAAAAAATATTGACAAGGAAAGAAAAATTGTGTTACAATAATAGACGGTACTTTTTACTTTTGGTCTCTCAAAAGTGTACAGGGACGTGCTGACAAATGTTGCAAAAGTACACACAGATGGTAGCTGTCACCAAGTGTATCATCACCAAAAATAAAAAAACACAGGAGAATGTAGATGCCTACAATTAACCAATTGGTTCGCAAACCGCGTAAATCAAAAGTAGAAAAATCTAAATCACCAGCTTTGAACGTTGGTTACAACAGTCATAAAAAAGTTCAAACAAACGTTTCTTCACCACAAAAACGTGGTGTTGCAACTCGTGTGGGAACAATGACACCTAAAAAACCTAACTCTGCCCTTCGTAAATTCGCTCGTGTACGTTTGAGCAACCTTATCGAAGTTACTGCCTACATCCCAGGTATCGGACACAACTTGCAAGAGCACAGCGTGGTGCTTCTTCGTGGTGGACGTGTAAAAGACCTTCCAGGGGTACGTTACCATATCGTCCGTGGTGCACTTGATACTGCAGGTGTTAACGATCGTAAACAAGGCCGTTCTAAATACGGTACTAAACGTCCAAAAGCATAAGGAAAGGGGATAAAGAGAAATGAGTCGTAAAAATAGAGCTCCAAAACGTGACGTATTGCCAGATCCGCTTTACAATTCACAACTAGTTACTCGTCTTATCAACCGCGTTATGCTTGATGGTAAACGTGGTACAGCTGCTTCAATCGTTTACGGTGCTTTTGAGCAAATCAAAGAAGCTACTGGTAACGATGCACTTGAAGTATTTGAAACAGCTATGGAAAACATCATGCCTGTACTTGAAGTACGTGCACGTCGTGTTGGTGGATCTAACTACCAAGTCCCAGTTGAAGTTCGTCCAGAACGTCGTACAACACTTGGACTTCGTTGGTTGGTAACAATCGCTCGCCTTCGTGGTGAACACACAATGCAAGACCGTCTTGCAAAAGAAATCTTGGATGCAGCGAACAACACTGGTGCAGCAGTTAAGAAACGTGAAGACACTCACCGTATGGCTGAAGCTAACCGTGCCTTCGCACACTTCCGTTGGTAAGAATAAGATACTAAGGGCGTTAAAAAAGCGACTGAAAATTAGGAAGCTTGACGTAGAATCAAAGATTCTAGGAAAGCTTATCTATTTTCCGAGCTTTTAGCCCGAGTTCAATTGAGTTCGAATCAGTTAACTTAAGCTTCTAGCCCGAGTTCAATTCAACTTATCTACAAGTTGAAACCAACAAAAACAAGATAAACATTGAGAACGGGTAGGTCCTGCCTATCCGTTTTTATTAAAATCGTGTTATAATAGAATAGAAATTAAAAATAAATAGGAGAAACAAACCTCATGGCACGCGAATTTTCACTTGAAAAAACTCGTAATATCGGTATCATGGCTCACGTCGATGCTGGTAAAACAACAACTACTGAGCGTATTCTTTACTACACTGGTAAAATCCACAAAATCGGTGAAACTCACGAGGGTGCGTCACAAATGGACTGGATGGAGCAAGAGCAAGAACGTGGTATCACTATCACATCTGCTGCGACAACAGCTCAATGGAACAACCACCGCGTAAACATCATCGACACACCAGGACACGTGGACTTCACAATCGAAGTACAACGTTCTCTTCGTGTATTGGACGGTGCGGTTACTGTTCTTGACTCACAATCAGGTGTTGAGCCTCAAACTGAAACAGTTTGGCGTCAAGCAACTGAGTACGGAGTTCCACGTATCGTATTTGCTAACAAAATGGACAAAATCGGTGCTGACTTCCTTTACTCAGTAAGCACACTTCACGACCGTCTTCAAGCAAACGCACACCCAATCCAATTGCCAATTGGTGCTGAAGATGACTTCCGTGGTATCATCGACTTGATCAAGATGAAAGCTGAAATCTATACTAACGACCTTGGTACAGATATCCTTGAAGAAGATATTCCAGCTGAATACCTTGACCAAGCTCAAGAATACCGTGAAAAATTGGTTGAAGCAGTTGCTGAAACTGATGAAGACTTGATGATGAAATACCTTGAAGGTGAAGAAATCACTAACGAAGAATTGAAAGCTGCTATCCGTAAAGCAACTATCAATGTTGAATTCTTCCCAGTATTGTGTGGTTCTGCCTTCAAGAACAAAGGTGTTCAATTGATGCTTGATGCGGTTATCGACTACCTTCCAAGCCCACTTGATATCCCAGCAATCAAAGGTATCAACCCAGATACAGATGAAGAAGAAACTCGTCCAGCATCTGACGAAGAGCCATTCGCAGCTCTTGCCTTCAAGATCATGACAGACCCATTCGTAGGTCGTTTGACATTCTTCCGTGTATACTCAGGTGTTCTTCAATCAGGTTCTTACGTATTGAACACTTCTAAAGGTAAACGTGAACGTATCGGACGTATCCTTCAAATGCACGCTAACAGCCGTCAAGAAATTGACACTGTTTACTCAGGTGATATCGCTGCTGCCGTTGGTTTGAAAGATACAACAACTGGTGACTCATTGACAGATGAAAAAGCTAAAATCATCCTTGAGTCAATCAACGTTCCAGAACCAGTTATCCAATTGATGGTTGAGCCAAAATCTAAAGCAGACCAAGATAAGATGGGTATCGCCCTTCAAAAATTGGCTGAAGAAGATCCAACATTCCGCGTTGAAACAAACGTTGAAACTGGTGAAACAGTTATCTCAGGTATGGGTGAGCTTCACCTTGACGTCCTTGTTGACCGTATGCGTCGTGAGTTTAAAGTTGAAGCAAATGTAGGTGCTCCTCAAGTATCTTACCGTGAAACATTCCGCGCTTCTACTCAAGCACGTGGATTCTTCAAACGTCAGTCTGGTGGTAAAGGTCAATTCGGTGATGTATGGATTGAATTTACTCCAAACGAAGAAGGTAAAGGATTCGAATTCGAAAACGCAATCGTCGGTGGTGTGGTTCCTCGTGAATTTATCCCAGCGGTTGAAAAAGGTTTGGTAGAATCTATGGCTAACGGTGTTCTTGCAGGTTACCCAATGGTTGACGTTAAAGCTAAGCTTTACGATGGTTCATACCACGATGTCGACTCATCTGAAACTGCCTTCAAGATCGCGGCTTCACTTGCCCTTAAAGAAGCTGCTAAATCAGCACAACCAGCTATCCTTGAACCAATGATGCTTGTAACCATCACTGTTCCAGAAGAAAACCTTGGTGATGTTATGGGTCACGTAACTGCTCGTCGTGGACGTGTAGATGGTATGGAAGCACACGGGAACAGCCAAATCGTTCGTGCTTACGTTCCACTTGCTGAAATGTTCGGTTATGCAACAGTTCTTCGTTCAGCATCTCAAGGACGTGGTACATTCATGATGGTATTTGACCACTACGAAGATGTACCTAAGTCAGTACAAGAAGAAATCATTAAGAAAAACAAAGGTGAAGACTAATCAGTCCTCGCTCTAAAAGGGAGTCACTTAGTGGCTTCCTTTTTTGTCTTTAACCATTCATTTCTGCTGAATATAGTATACAAATTTGGTCGCTAAGTATGAGAATTACTAATTTTATCCACAAAGAAAATATTCTAATTTGATAAATTAAAGTAAATAAAGGTTCCTAATTCCGTAGAAAACTTAATAAAAATGAGGGAAAAATTCATAAATACACTTTTAGATAGAAAATTCAGAAAATTGACTCTTTTGCCTTGAAAATTTTTGAAAAAATGGTATGATAGTAACAAGCTATTTTTTTAAGAGAAGAGAAAGGGGAACAATGGAGAAAATCAGTTTAGAGTCTCCTAAGACGGGGTCGGACCTGGTTTTGGAAACACTTCGGGACTTAGGGATTGATACCATTTTTGGTTATCCTGGTGGTGCAGTCTTACCTTTGTATGATGCGATATACAATTTTAAAGGTATTCGCCACATCTTGGGACGTCATGAGCAAGGTTGTTTGCACGAAGCTGAAGGATATGCCAAATCAACTGGAAAGCTGGGCGTTGCCGTCGTCACGAGTGGACCGGGAGCAACAAATGCCATTACAGGGATTGCAGATGCCATGAGCGACAGCGTTCCCCTTTTGGTCTTTACAGGTCAGGTTGCACGAGCTGGAATTGGGAAGGATGCCTTTCAGGAGGCGGATATCGTAGGTATTACCATGCCCATTACCAAGTACAATTACCAAGTACGTGAAACGGCTGACATTCCTCGTATCATTACGGAGGCTGTGCATATCGCAACGACTGGTCGTCCAGGTCCAGTTGTGATTGACTTGCCAAAGGATGTATCAGCTCTAGAGACAGATTTCATCTATTCACCGGAGGTGAATTTACCAAGTTACCAACCGACGCTTGATCCAAATGACATGCAAATCAAGAAAATCTTGAAGCAATTGTCAAAAGCCAAGAAACCGGTTTTGTTAGCAGGTGGTGGTATCAGCTATGCAGAAGCTTCTAAGGAGCTCAATGAATTTGCTGAACGTTACCAAATTCCAGTAGTCACTAGTCTTTTGGGGCAAGGTACCATTGCAACAAGCCATCCACTATTCCTCGGAATGGGAGGCATGCATGGTTCTTTCGCAGCCAACATTGCAATGACTGAAGCGGACTTTATGATTAGTATTGGTTGCCGTTTCGACGACCGATTGACTGGAAATCCTAAGACCTTTGCTAAAAATGCCAAGGTTGCTCATATCGATATTGATCCAGCTGAGATTGGCAAGATTATCAGTGCAGATATTCCTGTAGTGGGGGATGCTAAGAAAGCCTTGCAGATGTTGTTGGCAGAGCCAACTGTTCATAACAATACTGAAAAGTGGATTGAAAAAGTCACTAAAGACAAGAACCGCGTTCGTTCTTATGACAAGAAAGAACGTGTGGTTCAACCTCAGGCTGTTATTGAACGCATCGGTGAGTTGACGAATGGAGATGCCATTGTTGTAACTGACGTAGGGCAACACCAAATGTGGACAGCTCAGTATTATCCTTACCAAAATGAGCGTCAATTGGTCACTTCAGGTGGCCTGGGTACCATGGGCTTCGGAGTTCCTGCAGCTATTGGAGCCAAGATTGCCAATCCAGAAAAAGAGGTTATCCTTTTTGTCGGTGATGGTGGCTTCCAAATGACCAACCAAGAGCTAGCAATCCTAAACATCTACAAGGTGCCGATTAAGGTTGTCATGTTGAATAACCACTCACTAGGAATGGTTCGCCAGTGGCAGGAATCCTTCTATGAAGGTAGAACGTCAGAGTCAGTCTTTGATACACTTCCTGACTTCCAGCTGATGGCACAGGCTTACGGCATCAAAAACTATAAATTTGATAATCCAGAGACGATAGAGAAGGATCTAGAAGTAATTCTAGAGGATGTGCCCATGTTTATCGAGGTGGACATTTCTCGTAAGGAACAGGTCTTACCGATGGTACCAGCTGGTAAGAGCAATCATGAGATGTTGGGGGTGAAGTTCCATGCGTAGAATGTTAACAGCTAGATTGCAAAACCGTTCAGGAGTCTTGAATCGTTTTACAGGTGTCCTTTCTCGTCGTCAAGTCAATATTGAGAGTATCTCAGTTGGTGCGACGGAGAACCCCAATGTATCTCGCATCACCATCATTATTGATGTAGCTTCTCATGATGAAGTAGAGCAAATCATTAAACAGCTCAATCGTCAGATTGATGTGATTCGCATTCGAGATATCACAGATAAACCACACTTGGAAAGAGAAGTTATCTTGGTAAAGGTATCTGCTCCTGCTGAAAAGCGTGCAGAAATTTTGGCCATTATCCAACCTTTCCGTGCAACAGTAGTAGATGTGGCTCCAAGCTCAATCACCATCCAGATGACGGGAAATGCTGAAAAGAGTGAAGCTTTATTGCGAGTGATTCGACCATACGGTATTAAAAATATCGCTCGTACGGGTGCAACTGGATTTACCCGTGACTAATACTCTTTGATTTTCATTGAGTATAAAATCCAGCATAAATTTGTTAAACCAGCCTATAAGGCAATAAAAATAGAAAAGAGAGAAAAACTATGGCAGTTCAAATGGAATATGAAAAAGATGTTAAAGTAGCAGCGCTTGACGGTAAAAAAATCGCCGTAATCGGTTATGGTTCACAAGGACATGCGCATGCGCAAAACTTGCGTGACTCAGGTCGTGATGTCATCATCGGTGTGCGTCCAGGTAAATCTTTTGACAAAGCAAAAGAAGATGGTTTTGACACTTACACAGTAGCAGAAGCAACTAAATTGGCTGACGTTATCATGATCTTGGCACCAGACGAAATCCAACAAGAATTGTACGAAGCAGAAATTGCTCCAAACTTGGAAGCTGGAAATGCAGTTGGATTTGCTCATGGTTTCAATATCCACTTTGAATTTATCAAAGTTCCTGCAGATGTAGATGTCTTCATGTGTGCTCCTAAAGGACCAGGACACTTGGTACGTCGTACTTACGAAGAAGGATTTGGTGTGCCAGCTCTTTACGCAGTTTACCAAGATGCAACAGGAAATGCTAAAAACATTGCTATGGACTGGTGTAAAGGTGTTGGGGCAGCTCGTGTTGGTTTGCTTGAAACAACTTACAAAGAAGAAACTGAAGAAGATTTGTTTGGTGAACAAGCTGTACTTTGTGGTGGTTTGACTGCCCTTATCGAAGCAGGTTTTGAAGTCTTGACAGAAGCAGGCTATGCCCCAGAATTGGCTTACTTTGAAGTTCTTCATGAAATGAAGTTGATCGTTGACTTGATCTATGAAGGTGGATTCAAGAAAATGCGTCAATCTATTTCAAACACTGCTGAATATGGTGACTATGTATCAGGTCCACGTGTGATTACTGAGCAAGTTAAAGAAAACATGAAAGCTGTTTTAGCAGATATCCAAAATGGTAAATTTGCAAATGACTTTGTAAATGACTACAAGGCTGGTCGTCCGAAATTAACTGCTTACCGTGAACAAGCGGCTAACCTTGAAATTGAAAAAGTTGGTGCAGAATTGCGTAAAGCAATGCCTTTCGTTGGTAAAAACGACGACGACGCATTCAAAATCTACAATTAATTCTTGTAAAGAGAGATAGAAGGCGAGTTGGGGGTACCTAACTCGTTTTTTATCTTGAACAGTATTTGAGGAGGAGACAATGCTAAGTGCAAAAGATGTGGTGAAAGCCCACAAAGTTTTGAGTGGTGTAGTAGTTGATACACCACTAGAATATGATCATTATTTATCAGAAAAATACCAAGCAAAAATTTATCTCAAAAAGGAGAATGCGCAACGAGTTCGCTCTTTTAAAATTCGTGGAGCCTATTATGCTATTTCTCAACTATCAAAAGAAGAACGTGAGCGTGGTGTAGTCTGTGCCTCTGCGGGAAATCACGCTCAAGGTGTCGCCTATACTTGTAACGAGATGAAGATTCCTGCAACGATCTTTATGCCCATCACAACACCGCAACAAAAGATTGGGCAGGTTCGCTTTTTTGGTGGAGAGTTCGTGACAATCAAGTTGGTAGGGGATACCTTTGATGCTTCTGCTAAGGCAGCACAAGAATTTACATTGACAGAAAACCGCACCTTTATCGATCCTTTTGATGATGCGCATGTTCAAGCTGGTCAAGGGACTGTAGCCTATGAAATTCTTGAAGAAGCCCGTAAAGAGTCTATTGATTTTGATACAGTACTTGTACCAGTAGGTGGTGGCGGATTGATTGCCGGTGTTTCTACTTATATTAAGGAAACCAACCCGACTATTGAAGTGATCGGGGTAGAAGCTAATGGTGCTCGCTCTATGAAAGCTGCCTTTGAAGCTGGGGGACCAGTTAAGCTTAAAGAAATTGATAAGTTTGCTGATGGGATAGCCGTACAAAAGGTTGGACAATTAACCTATGAAGCGACCCGTAAGAATGTTGAAACGCTGATTGGGGTGGACGAGGGATTGATTTCCGAAACCTTGATTGATCTTTATTCCAAACAAGGTATTGTAGCAGAACCAGCCGGAGCTGCCAGCGTTGCAGCCTTGGAAGTTTTATCAGACTATATCAAAGGCAAGACGATTTGTTGTATTATTTCTGGAGGAAATAACGATATCAACCGCATGCCAGAGATGGAAGAACGTGCCTTGATTTACGATGGAATCAAGCATTACTTTGTAGTGAATTTCCCACAACGTCCAGGAGCTCTACGAGAGTTTGTAAATGACATTTTGGGGCCAAATGATGACATCACTCGTTTTGAATATATCAAACGAGCAAGCAAGGGGACAGGGCCTGTATTGATTGGGGTAGCTCTTGCCAATAAGCATGACTATGCTGGATTGATCCATCGAATGGAAAAGTTTGACCCATCTTATATTAATTTGAATGGGAACGAAACGTTGTATAATATGCTAGTTTAAGCTAAAATAAAATTCTTATCATATTATTTGCGTAATGGTAATGATGGTGCTATAATGAGGGTGACGAAAGGGGGAGATTCCCATGGTTTTACAAATTTTACTTGTTTTATTGTTTTTAGTGGTGATTGCATCAGTGATTATGGTTAGTTCTGTGTATGTGGTTCGACAACAATCTGTCGCTATCATAGAACGCTTTGGTAAATACCAAAAGTTGAGCAATAGTGGTATTCATTTACGAGCTCCTTTTGGAATTGATAGGATTGCGGCAAGAGTTCAACTACGCTTGTTGCAAAGTGAGATTGTTGTAGAGACAAAGACGCAAGATAATGTATTTGTAACGATGAATGTGGCAACTCAGTATCGAGTGAATGAAAATAATGTCACAGATGCCTATTATAAATTGATGCGTCCAGAAGCCCAAATTAAATCCTATATTGAAGATGCTTTGCGTTCATCTGTACCAAAGCTAACCCTAGATGAGTTGTTTGAGAAGAAGGATGAAATCGCCTTAGAAGTTCAAAAACAAGTGGCTGAAGAAATGTCTACGTATGGGTATATCATTGTCAAAACCCTGATTACTAAGGTTGAACCTGATGCTGAAGTAAAACAATCAATGAATGAAATTAACGCGGCTCAACGTAAGAGAGTTGCGGCGCAAGAGCTTGCTGAAGCAGATAAGATTAAAATCGTGACCGCAGCAGAAGCTGAAGCAGAAAAAGATCGCCTACATGGTGTAGGGATTGCAGAGCAGCGTAAAGCAATTGTTGACGGACTAGCTGATTCTATCCAAGAGTTAAAGGGAGCCAATGTTGAGCTAACTGAAGAACAAATCATGTCTATCCTATTAACGAACCAGTATTTAGATACGTTGAATAATTTTGCAGATAAAGAGGGTAATAATACAATCTTCCTACCAGCAAATCCTAATGGAGTCGAGGACATAAGAACTCATATATTATCGGCTTTAAAAGCCAAATAAAAATATGCAGAATAATATAGTTACAACGTATATATGTTTTTTTATTGACAAACGAAATAAAAACGTATACAATTAAGTATTGTAAAGAATAATTTAGGAGAAGAACATGGCTAAGTCGAACTTTGAAAAAGTAGAAGCAGTTGTTGGCTGGGTTCGTGATAAGAAAATCACAGGCTACCGTATCTCTAAAGAAACGAATGCGCGTGAAATGTCTATCATTGCTCTAGCACAAGGACGCGCAAAAGTTAAAAATATTTCATTTGAAACAGCTCTTGGTTTAATCGATTTCTATGAAAAAAATCATGAAAAATTTGAAGATTAAACTGTGGTCACAGGCAGATTCCTGAATCGAGTCTGCCTTTTCTTTACAATTACAAATTAAAAAGACTGCATTCTTTATGCAGTCTTTGTTTATTAGCTGAGATAGCGTTGAAGAAATTCTTTTGTCCGGTCTTCTTTAGGATTTGTAAAGAGTTCTTCAGGCCTGCCTTCTTCAGCAATGACACCCTTATCCATAAAGATGACACGGTGAGAGACATCGCGAGCGAATTCCATTTCGTGGGTTACGACGATCATGGTCAAGCCTTCTTGAGCCAAATCCTGCATAATTTTGAGGACTTCTCCAACCATTTCAGGGTCAAGAGCAGATGTTGGTTCGTCGAAGAGAATGGCATCAGGATTCATGGAGAGCGCGCGGGCGATAGCCACGCGTTGTTTCTGACCACCTGATAGTTGCTTCGGCTTGGCTTGCCAGTAACGTTCTCCCATGCCAACTTTTTCGAGATTCTCTTTGGCAATTTTTTCAGCTTCAGAGTGGTCGCGTTTGAGTACAGTCGTTTGGGCAACAATCGTATTTTCAAGGACATTCAGATTTTCAAAGAGATTGAAAGATTGGAAAACCATACCGAGTTTTTCACGATAATGGGTGAGGTTATAGCCTTTTTCTAAGACATTTTCTCCTCGATAGAGAATCTCTCCCTCTGTAGGTGTTTCGAGTAAATTAATTGAACGAAGGAAGGTTGATTTTCCGCTTCCAGAGCTCCCGATGATGGAAATAACCTCTCCTTTATGGACGGTGAGAGAAATGTCTTTTAGCACTTCGTTTTGCCCATAGGATTTTTTGAGGTGTTTGATTTCAAGGATTGCTTGTGTCATTTTTTCAAATCCTCCGTTTGCATTTGGTTAGCACCTGTAGTGTAAGTATCCATGTCCATACGACGTTCGATCAAGCGTAGGATACGGGTCACAGTAAAGGTGAGGACAAAGTAAATCACGGCGATGATGGTAAAGGTCTGGAAGTATTGATAGGTTTGTGTTGCTACAGTATTTCCTGAGAAATAAAGCTCAACAACTGAGATAACGTTCAATACAGAGGTATCTTTGATATTGATGACAAACTCATTACCAGTAGCAGGTAGAATATTACGGACAACCTGAGGTAGGACAATCTTACGCATGGTTTGATTGTGGGTCATACCAAGAGCAGTTGCAGCTTCAAACTGTCCTTTGTCAACTGCTAGAATACCACCACGAACGATTTCTGTCATGTAGGCACCCGTATTGATTGAAACGATGAAGATAGCAGCTAGTGTGCGGTCAAGGTTGATACCGAAGGCTTGTGCTGTACCGTAGTAGATAACCATGGATTGAACAATCATCGGTGTACCACGGAAGATCTCAATATAGATATTGAGAATCCAACCGACTAGTTTCTGTAGGGCGTACATTGCCTTGTTCTCAGATAGTGGAGCGGTACGGAAGACCCCAATCGCAAGTCCGATAAGGAGACCTGTGATGGTTCCGATAATGGAGATTAAGAGTGTGATACCAGCACCACGCAAGAGTTGTTGCCAGTTTTCAGAAAGGATCTTAGCGACTTGGCTAAAGAAACTACTTTCTTCCTCTGTTGTTGTAGATTCCACAGGTTGCTCTTTGATCATACGATCCATGAGGGCTACTTGCTCATCCTTAGAGATGGTTTCGATGCTTGCATTGATTTGGCTGATGCGGCTGTCATCTTTACGAAGTCCAATGGCAATAGCTGTATCCTCTTCGCCAGTTTTGAAACCTGGTTGAGGTTGGATCATTTTGAACTTAGCGTTAGCAGACTCAGCGGTCATTGCTTCAGGTCGTTCAGAAACATAGGCATCAATAACACCAGCCTCCAGAGCTTGACGCATCTGAGCGAAGTCACCCATAGCAGTTTCTTTTTTGGCACCTGGAATTTGGGAAATCAGGTCATAAAGGTAAACACCTTGTTGAGACGTGATTTTTGCTCCGCTAAAGTCTTCCAAAGATTTAGCATTCGCATAGGCAGAGTCCTTTTTTACCAATAGAACCGGTTCGCTAGTATAGTAACTGCTTGAAAAAGCAATTTCTTGTTTGCGTTCAGCGGTTGGGCTCATACCGGCAATGATCATATCAATTTTGCCAGAAGTAAGGGCTGGAACAAGTCCTTCCCATTTGGTTTTCACGACCAAAGGTTCCTTGCCTAAGTCTTTGGCAATCTTTTTAGCGATTTGAACATCGTAGCCGTTGGCATATTGGTTGGTACCGTCGATTTTGACGGCGCCGTTACTATCGTCGTCTTGGGTCCAGTTGAAGGGAGCGTAAGCTGCCTCCATCCCGATGCGTAAATATTCGTCGGCTTGGACTTGGCTAACTAGTCCTAAGGTAAGGGCTAGGCTAGCAAGGATAGATAAGCATAATTTTTTCATGTTTTCTCCTATTTCTAGTCTAAAAATGACTCTCTCTATTGTATCTAAAAATAGTGAGATTTTCAATACAAGTAAGCCTTTATTTATAAAAAATGATATAATGGTAAAAAGATTGAAAGGGAACCGATTATGAAAAAAAGATGGCTGTTGGCTTTGGTATTTACTTATTTATTATTTATACCGAGCCTGGTTTTTGCAGTAGACTTTGATATCTTATCCTATCAGGGTGATTTGAATATTCATGCAGATAATACTGCAATTTTTAAGGAAACAATTACCTACCGCTTTGGAGATGATTATAATGGTCAGTTAGTTGGACTCGGGAAAGTTGGGAAAATGCCAGAAGGATTTGACATTGATCCCGATCCGACCGTTCAGGTCTCTAAAAATGGAAGAATTGTTCAAAATGCTTCCTTCTATACTATGGAGGAAGAGGACGGCTACAAGGTAAAAATTTACAATGCTGGATATGCCGGAGATACTGTTCGGGTAACGGTTACCTGGAAACTAACAAACCTTCTCTTCTTATATAAGGATATCGCAGAGCTAAATTGGCAACCCTTGACCGATAGTACTGGAGACATCAAAGAGATTGAGTTTAAGGTCAGCTCTGATACTCCAGCAGAGAAACTCTATTTTCATGCAGGCCAACTCCTAAGGGACTCGAGTATTGAAAAAGTAAATAATCTCTATCATGTCAAAATGAAAGACCTTCCTAGAAAACGACAGATCGAATTACATGCTTACTGGCCGAGAAGTGCTTTTGCAGAAGCTCCAGATCAAGGATTAGAGGAAGAACGTTTAACCGATTTTAACCGGATTGAAAGCAATATAGCAACAGAAAAAGCGCAAAGTGAGATTTTGATGAAATGGGTATTTCCCGTCATTTTTATGAGTCTCTTACTTCTAGTTCCTCTCTTCTATAGGAAGTTCCGTCAGAGTACAAGCATTAAAAAGGTCTTTCCAAAAGATCATCGACTCTACGAACCACCGATGGATTTGCCTCCAATGGTTTTAGCAGAAGCAGTGTATTCAACCTCCTTAGAGGAAGTCAATCCCCTAAACAAATCAGGGTTTGGTAAATTTACTTTTGAACGTTTGATTCAGGCAACCTTGTTGGATTTAGTAGATCGAGGCCATTTATCTATTTTCCAAGGGGATGAGGAACCTTATGTGCGCATTATCAGTGAAAAGGGTTTGTCCAATTTTGAGAAGGAATGCCTGCGCATGACTTTGTCAAATAAGAAAGAATTGGCTATTTCAGAGCTCTTCCCTGATTACCAAGTTTCATCTTCCCTTTACCGTGGTGCCAAAGAGTCAGATGAAAAACATATCCGAGAAACAGGCTCGCGTCTTAAACGCTCTTTTGAAGGAAGACTTCAACGCATTCAGTCTTGTGTCAAGGATAAGGTCCATGTACTTCGTATCCCAAGCTATTATCGTCCTTTGACAGGTGAGGAACGTCGCCTTGCTCTCGGGATGCGGGTCTGTTCAGCCATAACAGCTCTAGGTGGATTGCTTTTCTTTTATTATAGTTGGCAAACACATGGCTTCTTTTCGATCCCGTTTCTACTTTTAGGATTGACAGGATTAGGGGCTAGTTTCTGGGTTTATCTTGCCACGCGAGGAGCCTATCGCGATGGAGTTCTAACAGAGGAAGGAGCGGAGATCTTCTATCTCTGGACGAGTTTTGAAAATATGCTTCGGGATATCGCTCATCTGGATCAGGCCGAGCTAGAGAGCATCGTCCTTTGGAACCGTCTACTGGTCTATGCGACTCTCTTTGGTTATGCCAAGAAGGTGAGCAAGTTAATGAAAGTCCGCCATATTCAGCTTGAAAATCCAGATTTGAATCTTTATGTAGCCTATGGTTGGCACTCACAGTTCTACACCTCAACTGCACAAATCAAGCAATATACTGCTGTCGCAAATACAGCTAGCAATTACTCTGTATCTTCTGGAAGTGGAAGTTCAGGTGGAGGATTCTCAGGAGGAGGTGGCGGTGGTAGCATCGGCGCCTTCTAAAAAACCTATCGCAACATCCGAAATTATGCTATAATAGAGGACAGAAAAAGGAGTAATGTATGTATTTTATTGAAATTTTGAAGTCAATCTTTTTTGGGATTGTTGAAGGAATTACAGAATGGTTGCCCATTTCAAGTACTGGCCACTTGATCTTGGTTGAAGAATTTGTACAATACAAGGACCAAAATGAAGCCTTTATGTCCATGTTTAATGTTGTCATTCAGCTTGGTGCCATTTTAGCAGTTATGGTCATTTACTTTAATAAGCTTAATCCCTTCAAACCTGGTAAAACTAAGGTAGAAGTTCGTAGAACTTGGCAATTGTGGTCAA
Organism: Streptococcus oralis SK610; assembly: GCF_000257455.1. Taxonomy (GTDB): domain Bacteria; phylum Bacillota; class Bacilli; order Lactobacillales; family Streptococcaceae; genus Streptococcus; species Streptococcus oralis_CB. The sequence goes on along the minus strand of NZ_AJKQ01000025.1, from coordinate 96,909 downwards.
AAGTCTTCGTTGCGACCTTGCCTTTGCTATTGGTTTTTAAATTAGATGATTGGTTTGATGCCAACTTCCATAACATGGTTTCAGTTGCGATCATGTTGATTATCTATGGTGTTGCCTTTATCTATCTTGAAAAACGAAATAAGGCGCAAGCCATTGAACCAACAGTAACAGAGCTAGACAAGTTGCCTTATAAAACAGCCCTTTACATTGGACTCTTCCAAGTCCTCGCCCTCTTTCCAGGAACAAGCCGTTCAGGTGCGACTATCGTTGGTGGTTTGTTGAATGGAACAAGCCGCTCAGTCGTAACAGAGTTTACCTTCTATCTCGGAATTCCTGTTATGTTCGGAGCTAGTGCTTTAAAGATTTTCAAATTTATCAAAGCAGGTCAACTCTTGAGTTTTGGACAACTGTTCTTACTCTTGGTTGCTATGGGTGTTGCCTTTGCGGTCAGCATGGTTGCCATTCGTTTCTTGACCAGCTATGTGAAGAAGCACGACTTTACACTCTTTGGTAAATACCGTATTGTACTCGGTAGCGTCTTGTTGCTTTATAGTTTTGTACGTTTATTTGTATAAGAAAAAAGCTTGAGGGAATTTTCCTTCAAGCTTTTTAAAATCCTGTCACCGTAATTCCTAGTAAACGGATACCTCGTGGTTGTTCTTCCAAGCTATCGTATATCTCATGCGCAGTTCGCTCGATTTGCTCCTTGTCTTGAGTAGCTAAGGCCAAACTTTTCCTTTTAGTCAAGGTGGAGAAGTCAGCATATCGTATTTTTAGGATAATGATTTTTCCAGCTTTGTCCTGCTTGCTGAGATTGTGAGCTACCTTTTCGGAGAGAAGGGTCAGCTCTTTTTTGATGTCTTCTTCTACTTGCAGAATCTTTCCATAGGTTTTTTCCTTGCCAATGGACTTACGAATGCGATCGGACTTGACCGGTGAGTTATGAATGCCCCTTGCCTTTCGATAAAGGTCAAAACCGAGTCTGCCGAACCGATCGATTAAAGTGACTTCTGAGACGTCCAATAAGTCTGCACCAGTATAAATGCCCATTTCATGAAGGCGTTCAACTGTTTTTTTGCCCACGCCATGAAATTTAGCAATGTCCATTTGTTTGAGGAAGTCTTGGGCTTGATCTGGGAGAATCATTGTCAAACCATGTGGTTTTTGATAGTCACTAGCCATCTTAGCTAGGAATTTGTTATAAGAAACACCTGCAGAAGCAGTCAGGTGTAGTTCCTGCCAGATATCCTCTTGGATGAGACGAGCTATTTTGACGGCTGACTTGATACCGAGTTTATTTTCCGTCACATCCAAGTATGCCTCGTCAATACTCATAGGTTCGATCAAATCAGTGTAGCGTTTAAAAATAGCACGAATCTCAAGTCCCACAGTCTTGTATTTTTCATAATTTCCAGAGATAAAGATAGCTTGGGGACAGCGTTCATAAGCTTCTTTAGAGCTCATGGCAGAGTGTATTCCAAAAGCTCGCGCCTCATAGCTACAGGTAGAAACGACACCACGCCCACCTGTTTGTCTGGGATCGCTTCCGATAATGACAGGTTTGCCCTTTAACTTGGGATTATCTCTGATTTCCACCGCAGCAAAAAAGGCATCCATGTCAATATGGATGATTTTTCTGGACAGATCATTTATCAATGGAAATATGAGCATTTCAATCCCTTTCTAGTGTCGTTTTCTATTTATTATACCCTTTTTTCTGAAAAAGTGGAAAAGTCCAACCTGACTTTCAAAAATATAATACAGATAAGAACGAAAAAGAGACTGTATTATAAAAGAAAGCGTCTAAAATAGCGATTTTCTCTTGTTGAAATCGGTTACTGTATGGTATACTTGACTCAAGAATGTAACAGATGACTGTTACTAGAAAAAAGAGGACATTAACATGGTTGTTAAGACAGTTGTTGAAGCACAAGACATTTTTGATAAAGCTTGGGAAGGCTTCAAAGGCGTAGATTGGAAAGAAAAAGCAAGTATTTCTCGCTTTGTTCAAGCTAACTACACACCTTATGATGGAGATGAAAGTTTCCTTGCTGGACCAACAGAACGTTCACTTCACATCAAAAAAATCGTAGAAGAAACTAAAGCACACTACGAAGAATCTCGTTTCCCAATGGACACTCGTCCAACATCTATTGCTGATATTCCTGCTGGATTTATCGACAAAGAAAACGAAGTGATCTTTGGTATCCAAAACGACGAACTCTTCAAATTGAACTTCATGCCAAAAGGTGGTATCCGTATGGCTGAAACTACATTGAAAGAAAATGGATACGAACCAGATCCAGCTGTTCACGAAATCTTCACTAAATACGTAACAACAGTTAACGACGGTATTTTCCGTGCCTACACTTCAAACATTCGTCGCGCTCGTCACGCTCACACTGTAACTGGTCTTCCAGATGCCTACTCACGTGGACGTATCATCGGTGTTTACGCACGTCTTGCTCTTTACGGTGCAGACTACTTGATGCAAGAAAAAGTAAACGACTGGAATGCAATCAAAGAAATCGATGAAGAAACAATCCGTCTTCGTGAAGAAGTAAACCTTCAATACCAAGCATTGCAACAAGTTGTTCGCTTGGGTGACCTTTACGGGGTTGATGTTCGCAAACCAGCGATGAACGTCAAAGAAGCTATCCAATGGGTTAACATTGCTTTCATGGCTGTCTGCCGTGTTATCAACGGTGCTGCTACATCTCTAGGACGTGTGCCAATCGTACTTGATATCTTTGCAGAACGTGACCTTGCTCGTGGTACATTTACTGAATCAGAAATCCAAGAATTCGTTGATGATTTCGTTATGAAACTTCGTACAGTTAAATTTGCTCGTACAAAAGCTTATGACCAATTGTACTCAGGTGACCCAACCTTCATCACAACTTCTATGGCTGGTATGGGTAACGATGGTCGTCACCGTGTTACTAAGATGGACTACCGTTTCTTGAACACTCTTGACAATATCGGTAACTCTCCAGAGCCAAACTTGACAGTTCTTTGGACTGACAAATTACCATACAACTTCCGTCGCTACTGTATGCATATGAGCCACAAACACTCTTCTATCCAATACGAAGGTGTAACAACGATGGCTAAAGACGGATACGGAGAAATGAGCTGTATCTCATGCTGTGTGTCACCACTTGACCCAGAAAACGAAGATCAACGCCACAACATCCAGTACTTCGGTGCTCGTGTAAACGTTCTTAAAGCCCTTCTTACTGGTTTGAACGGTGGTTACGACGATGTTCACAAAGACTACAAAGTATTTGACATCGATCCTATCCGTGACGAAGTTCTTGAATTCGAATCAGTTAAAGCCAACTTCGAAAAATCTCTTGACTGGTTGACTGACACTTACGTAGACGCTTTGAACATCATCCACTACATGACTGACAAGTACAACTACGAAGCTGTTCAAATGGCCTTCTTGCCAACTAAACAACGTGCTAACATGGGATTCGGTATCTGTGGATTTGCAAACACAGTTGATACATTGTCAGCTATCAAGTACGCTACAGTTAAACCAATCCGTGACGAAAATGGCTACATCTACGATTATGAAACAATCGGTGAATACCCACGTTGGGGTGAAGATGATCCACGTTCAAACGAATTGGCAGAATGGTTGATCGAAGCTTACACAACTCGTCTACGTAGCCACAAACTATACAAAGACGCAGAAGCTACAGTATCTCTTTTGACAATCACATCTAACGTTGCTTACTCTAAACAAACTGGTAACTCACCAGTCCACAAAGGTGTATACCTCAACGAAGATGGTTCTGTGAACTTGTCTAAACTTGAATTCTTCTCACCAGGTGCTAACCCATCTAACAAAGCTAAAGGTGGATGGTTGCAAAACTTGAACTCACTTGCTAGCCTAGACTTTGGTTACGCAGCTGACGGTATCTCATTGACAACTCAAGTTTCTCCACGTGCTCTTGGTAAGACTCGTGACGAACAAGTTGATAACTTGGTAACAATCCTTGATGGTTACTTCGAAAACGGTGGACAACACGTTAACTTGAACGTTATGGACTTGAACGATGTTTACGAAAAGATCATGTCAGGTGAAGATGTTATCGTACGTATCTCTGGATACTGTGTAAACACTAAATACCTCACTCCAGAGCAAAAAACTGAATTGACACAACGTGTCTTCCACGAAGTTCTTTCAATGGATGACGCATTGAGCTAAGATTCAATTAGAATAATAAGAAAGCCAGTCAAAATGACTGGCTTTTTACTATAATATCAAAGATTGACCTAATTACAGATAAAACATATATTAAGCTATTTATATTAGTTTACCGATATAAATAGCTAAAAATTGAATGGCTAGGTTATAGAATGATGCAAATACGTGTATTTTTAAGTTAATATACTTGAATAGATTGTATTGAGATGTTATAATATAATAGACAAACTCTAGTTAGTGATAGAGGTTGTCAAAATGTTATGATGTAATCTCTTAGGGAGATTAGAAATAAAAATTTCATATAGAAAAGAGGAGAAGAAATGTCGAAAAGCAAAGCGTTAAAAATGTTTTCTAAATTTTCTGCGTTAGTTTTTGCTATTTTAGCTCTAGCATCTGTTTTAGTAGGCATTGTTAAAGCAGATAATCCAGTATCAAAAGAATTAACACAAGTAATTACAGACATTGATCTGTTAGATGCTTCAGATACTAAGCAAAATGTGAGTTCAGAAGGAGATTTCGAGCTTCGTACGAATTTAGCATATAAGCTTCGTGTGACTTTTGATCTCAAACAGTATAATGAACATCTGAATAATGGAGATTATTTTACCTTTGATATACCTGCTCCTATGGCAGTTTATGAGGGGAGTCAGGATTTAATTGATCCGACAACAAAAGTTACTATTGGAGAAGCTGAAGTGACTTCAAATGGTACTGATCAAGGTGGGAAAGCAAAAATCACCTTGAAAAATTTGGATAAATATCTAGAGAAAACTGGCGGAGATAAGGTAAAGGATGTGTCAGGGAATTTTTCTGTTACTTTTAGATTCTTAAAGGATCAGAATAAAACCCGCATTAATTTTAATTCATCCTCATTGAAGCAAGAAGTGACTCACATTTATTCATCAAAAACAATCGATGGTCCCAAAGTTGGTACTGAAAATTATGCTAAAATTGGGGGTCGTGCTGCCCTTGAAAATTGGAACTCTCCAAAACTGGCTGAGATTGGTTCGGTTAGCAAGGGAGATGCATGGTCTACCTGGCGTGTACGTGTAAATACAGAGAAACAAGACTTAGGACAAAATATTGTATTACATGATACTATACCAAATGATGATACTAGTTACACTCCTGCACAGTATATTCCTGAGACTCTAAAAGTGTATAAGGCAAATATCACTGTTGGGACTTCTGCTGTTCCAGATGATGCAGTATTGTTAACGGAGGGACAAGACTATACCGTTTCGTGGAACGAAAACTATACTTCATTTGATATCATTTTTAAAGATGGAACGACCTCTTATATAGTCTCTTATAACACAACAACTCCTAATGATGGAAGTAAAGTAGGAAATAGGGTTGCTCTGTCATTGGCTGACGGGACTAAATTAGCACAGAATACAAGTCGTCCGGGAGCACTTGATATGACAGCTGAGGCGACATCTTTGATTTCTGGTACGATTGTAGCATCTACTGCTTACCAAATTAAGATTCATAAGACTGATGCCTTCACTCTTGCTCCAGTTTCGGGTGCAGTATATACTGTGACAGCAGCAGATGATGCAAGTGAAACAACAGAAGTGACTACGAATGAAAAAGGAGTAGCGCTTACGAAAACTTATGATCAGAAATGGGAAGGTAAAACGTTTAAGATCAAAGAGAAGACTGCTCCAGCAGGTTATAAACTAGATGAAAAAGAGTATACAGTCAAACTCGGTGCTGCGGGTTCTACTATTCATCTTAAAGATGAACCTCTTCCAGCTGTATTCAATGTGACGGCTAAGAAAGTAGTAGAAGGACGTGCAGATAAACTTCCAAAAGCAGATGAGTTTACATTTAACCTGTTTACTGCAGAGAACTTGAAGGAACCTGTAGCCACAGCAAAATCAAAAGCTGATGGAACGATTACCTTTGAGAATCTCCAAGTAAAAGGCGCGGGAACTTATCATTACATCATCAAAGAAGACACTTCAACAGCAGTTGCAGGCGTTGCATTTGATACAGAAGCCAAGGAAGTTACTGTAGCGGCAACTTTCCAAAATGGAGTTTTAACAGCAACTGTCACATCTGCAGAACCAACCTTCACAAACACATATAAATCTGCTCCAGCAAAAATTGCTATTGAAGCTAAAAAAGTTTTGAATGGTAAAGAGCTAGAGATAGATGAGTTTGAGTTTGAACTGAAAGAGGGTGACAAGGTTGTTGCGACAGCAAAGAATACTGCTGGTGGATTGATTCGTTTTTCTGAAATTAGCTATTCAACAGCAGGAGTATATAACTATACTATTACAGAAAAGGTTGGCAATAAACTTGGTGTAACTTATGATAAAACAGAACACCCAGCAACTGTAGAAGTAAAAGATAATGGCTCAGGTCAACTTGTCGCGACAGTTACAAGTGAAACACCAGTTTTCGTTAATAACTATAAAGCGGAACCTGCGCAGGCTACAATCAAGGCTGAGAAAGTCTTGAAAGGTAAAGTGCTTGAAGCTGATGCTTACACATTTGAACTGAAAGAAGGTTCAGACCTTGTAGCTACGGCTAAGAATACTGCTTCAGGAGAAGTTGTCTTCAACGTCACTTTCTCAGCAGCAGGCGATTACGCTTACACTATTACTGAAAAAGCTGGTGACGATAAAACAATCACTTATGATCAAAATGCGTATGAAGTGTTCGTCACCGTTGCGGATGATGGTAAAGGCCAATTGGTTGCGACTGTAGAAGATGCGGATACAGAACGTGTCTTCACAAACACTTATACAGCACCAGCTCCAACAGCTACATCAGCAACACTTGAGTTTACGAAAGAATTGACTGGTCGTGCTTTGGTTGATGGTGAGTTCCACTTTGAATTGTACAAAGATGGACAAAAAATTGATACAAAAACAAACCAAGGTGGAAAAGTAACATTTAATACAATCAACTACAATGCAGAAGGTGAGTATACTTATACTGTAAAAGAAGTGAATGCTGGAGCAACTGGTATTACTTATGATACAGAAAAGACTGCGGTGGTAAAAGTAACCAAAGATGCAGCAACCAACGTCTTGAAGGCAGCTGTTGAATATCCAGCAGGTAGTGTCTTCACGAATAGCTTCAAAGCACCAGCGGTAGAAGCTACGATTGAAGCAACTAAGAAACTTGAAGGTAAAGAACTTGCGGCTGATGCTTATACTTTCGAATTGAAAGAGAAAGGCGCCGTTGTAGCTACAGCTAAGAATACTGCCGAAGGTAAAGTAGCCTTTGTTCGTTCATTTGAAGAAGCAGGTACTTACACTTATACCTTGGTTGAAAAAGTTGGTACTGAAGAGGGTATTGAATACGATAAGACTGAGCATACTGTAACAGTCACTGTAGTTGCAGATGGTCAAGGTCTCTTGACTGCGACTGTCTCATATGCAGATGGTAAAGCAGTTGTATTTACAAATAAATACACTGTTCCAAACCCAACACCGGATCCAAACCCAGCACCAAATAATCCAACACCAAGACCAAATGTTCCAGGAACAACACCAGATCCAACGCCAAATAATCCAGGGACAAATCCAACTCCAGGAACAGAACCAACTAATCCAGGACAAAAAGAGGATCCAATACCAGCGCCTCCAGCTACGGAGACTAAAGGTAAAGCTGAACTTCCAAACACAGGTGAAGCAACCTCTATCCTTTCTGCGCTTGGATTTGTAGCCTTGGCATTGAGCGGATTGGTATTCTTCGTAAGACATAAAGCTTAAGCTTTTGTAGAAGAAACATGAAACTTGGTAAGTGAGAATTCTACTTCTCTCTTGAACTTGATAGAGAAAGTCTCTAGAAAATTCGTTTTCTAGGGGCTTTTTTTGTACTTCAAAAAAATTTTCAAAAAATAGTCAAATTTGGTCAAAAAAGTTATTGACTTTTACTGACCAATGTGGTATAGTAGAAACATAAGGAAAATGAATTCCTTAGAAAATTTCATTTTCAATGATTCTATTTCTTGAAAATGTACGATAGATACCCTAGAAAGGGGTGAGGCCTATGTTGAATCTAACAGACTTTGAAAAGAAGATGATAAAAGGCTTATTTAAGAAAGAAAAACCAGAAATTATACGTAGGGTAGCTAGTTAGCTAGTCTAAAATTTTTAAAATAAAGGTCAAAGATAGTCAATATCAGAGATCGCATATAATTAACAATAAACGAGGTAAAGAATATGAACAACAACTTTAATAACTTTAACAACATGGATGATTTATTTAACCAATTGATGGGTGGTATGCGAGGATACAGTTCTGAAAACCGTCGCTACTTGATTAATGGACGAGAAGTGACACCTGAGGAATTTGCTCAGTATCGTGCAACGGGGCAATTACCAGGAAATGCAGAATCTGATGCGCAAATGCAACAACACGCTTCAGGTATGAAACAAGACGGTGTCCTTGCTAAACTAGGTCGTAACTTGACAGCGGAAGCTCGTGAGGGCAAGTTGGATCCTGTTATCGGACGAAATAAGGAGATTCAAGAAACTTCTGAAATCCTCTCACGTCGTACCAAGAACAATCCTGTTTTGGTCGGAGATGCAGGTGTTGGTAAGACAGCCGTTGTCGAAGGTCTAGCGCAAGCGATTGTGAATGGAGATGTTCCAGCTGCCATCAAGAACAAGGAAATTATTTCTATTGATATCTCAGGTCTTGAGGCTGGTACTCAATACCGTGGCAGCTTTGAAGAAAACGTTCAAAATCTAGTCAATGAAGTAAAAGAAGCAGGGAATATTATCCTCTTCTTTGATGAAATTCACCAAATCCTTGGCGCTGGTAGCACTGGTGGAGACAGTGGTTCTAAAGGTCTTGCGGACATTCTCAAGCCAGCTCTCTCCCGTGGTGAATTGACGGTTATTGGAGCGACAACTCAAGATGAATACCGTAACACTATCTTGAAGAATGCAGCTCTTGCTCGTCGTTTCAACGAAGTCAAGGTTAATGCTCCTTCAGCAGAGGATACCTTTAAAATTCTTCAAGGAATTCGTGACCTCTACCAACAACACCACAATGTTATCTTGCCAGACGAAGTCTTGAAGGCAGCAGTGGATTATTCGATCCAATACATTCCTCAACGTAGTTTGCCAGATAAGGCTATCGACCTTGTCGATGTAACGGCAGCTCACTTGGCAGCTCAACATCCTGTAACAGATGTGCATGCTGTTGAACGGGAGATTGAGGCGGAAAAAGACAAGCAAGAAAAAGCAGTTGAGGCAGAAGATTTTGAAGCAGCTCTCAATGCCAAGACACGTATTGCTGAATTAGAGAAAAAAGTCGAAAACCACACAGAAGACATGAAAGCGACTGCAAGCATCAACGATGTGGCTGAATCTGTGGAACGAATGACAGGTATTCCAGTGTCACAAATGGGAGCGTCAGATATCGAACGTTTGAAAGATATGGTTCATCGCTTGGAACACAAGGTTATCGGTCAAGACAAGGCGGTTGAAGCAGTGGCCAAAGCGATTCGTCGGAACCGTGCAGGCTTTGACGAAGGGAACCGCCCAATCGGTAGCTTCCTCTTTGTAGGGCCTACTGGTGTTGGTAAAACTGAGTTGGCTAAACAATTGGCCCTTGATATGTTCGGAACTAAAGATGCCATCATCCGTTTGGACATGTCAGAATATAGCGACCGTACAGCCGTTTCTAAATTAATCGGTACAACTGCAGGTTATGTGGGGTATGATGACAATAGCAATACCTTGACAGAACGAGTTCGTCGTAATCCTTACTCTATCATTCTCTTGGATGAGATTGAAAAAGCTGATCCTCAAGTCATTACCCTTCTCCTCCAAGTCTTGGATGACGGTCGTTTAACTGATGGTCAAGGAAATACCGTGAACTTCAAAAACACTGTTATTATCGCAACATCAAATGCTGGATTTGGCTATGAAGCTAACTTGACGGAAGATGCAGACAAACCAGAATTAATGGATCGTTTGAAACCATACTTCCGTCCAGAATTCCTTAACCGCTTTAACGCAGTTATCGAGTTCTCACACTTAAATAAGGAAGACCTTTCTAAGATTGTAGACTTGATGTTGGCTGAGGTCAACCAAACCTTGGCTAAGAAAGACATTGATTTGGAAGTCAGCCAAGCAGCTAAGGACTTTATCACAGAAGAAGGTTATGACGAAGTTATGGGTGTTCGTCCTCTCCGTCGCGTGGTTGAACAACAAATTCGTGATAAGGTGACGGACTTCCACTTGGATCATCTAGATGCCAAGCATCTGGAAGCAGATATGGAAGATGGCGTTTTGGTCATTCGTGAAAAAGCCTAACACAAGATTTTGAGAATAAAAAAAGAAGGAACTAGCTAAAAAGCTGGTTCCTTTTGTGTTTAGATGATATGGCGCTCAAAGGCATCATCTGAGATCCCTTGTTCCAGGATGAGTTTCGCCCATTCTTTAGCTGAAAAGAGGCTGTGGTCCTTGTAGTTTCCGCAAGATTCGATGGTTGTTCCAGGGACATCTTCCCAAGTAGTGGTTTCAGCAATTTCCTTGAGCGAATCCTTGATAACAGCCGCGATTTCAGCACTGGTATGTTGACCCCACATAATCATGTGGAAGCCTGTACGGCAACCAAATGGTGAACAGTCAATCATGCCGTCAATACGGGTACGAATGAGTTTGGCTAAGAGATGCTCAATGGTGTGAAGGCCAGCGGTAGGGATTGAGTCTTCATTTGGTTGTACTAAGCGAATATCAAAGTTGGAGATAACATCTCCCTTTGGCCCTGTTTCTTCCCCAATCAAGCGGACATAGGGTGCTTTAACAATGGTGTGGTCAAGTTCAAAACTTTCAACAATAACTTCTTTTGACATGGTAAATCCTTTCAGTTTTCTTCTTTCATTATATCATAAAGACTGCTCATGAAACAGAGAGAAAACCTCTCCGATGAAGGAGAGGTTTGAATTATTTCCGATACAAACGATCGTATTGGTAGTATGGGTCAAAGGTTACGTTGATGCCTAGTTTGCGAAGGACATTCTTGTCTTCATCGGTCAAGATGATGGTTGAGTGGGCTTCGCTTCCTTTGAGGTTGCCAAGTTCTTCCATGGCACGTGCGGCGTCAGGATTTTCCATAGCTGTGATTGCAAGTGCGATGAGAATTTCATTTGAATGCAGGCGTGGATTGCGACTACCGAGATGGTTGATTTTAAGGCCTTGGATTGGTTTGACAACTTCAGGCTCGATTAGTTTTACTTCTTTAGCGATATCAGCTGATTTCTTAATGGCGTTGATCAAGGCGGCAGCTGTAGGGCCAAAGAGTTCTGAGTTTTTACCAGTGACAATGTCACCAGATGGCAATTCGAGAGCAAGGGCAGGCCCGCCGGTTTCTTCAGCCTTTTGACGTGCTGCGACAGCAACCTGACGGTCTGCAGGTGTGATACCGAGATCGTTCATGAGAAGTTCAATCTTCTTGACAGCAGATTCCCCGACTTTTTCAGCCTTGAAGTCAAGAACTGTTTGATAGTAACGGCGGATGATTTCTTGTTTAGAGGCTTCGATAGCAGCCTCATTATCTGTAATAGCGAAGCCAACCATGTTGACACCCATGTCTGTTGGTGAAGCGTATGGAGATTCACCGAGAATGCGCTCCAACATACGTTTAAGCACTGGGAAAATTTCGATATCACGGTTGTAGTTGACAGTAGTTTCTCCGTAGGTTTGGAGGTGGAAGGGGTCAATCATGTTGACATCATCAAGGTCTGCGGTTGCGGCCTCATAGGCCAAGTTGACTGGGTGATGAAGGGACAGGTTCCAGACTGGGAAGGTTTCAAACTTAGCGTAACCAGACTTGATGCCATTGAGTTGGTCGTGGTACATATTGGACATACAAGTGGCCAATTTTCCAGAACCAGGTCCAGGAGCTGTTACGACGATCAAGTTGCGACTGGTTTTGATGTAGTCGTTTTTGCCCATGCCTTCTGGAGAAATGATGTGGTCCATATCAGTCGGGTATCCTTTGATTGGATAGTGAAGATAAGAATCAATCCCGTTTTTATCTAACTGGTTGCGGAAGGCATCTGCAGCGGGTTGTCCAGCGTATTGTGTGATGACAACCGAACCAACAAAAATTCCCAGCTCATTGAATTTGTCAATCAAACGAAGAACTTCTTGGTCATAAGAAATGCCTAGATCGCCACGTGCTTTGGAATGTTCGATGTTGCTTGCGTTAATGGCGATCACAACTTCAACCTGTTCTTTCAATTCTTGCAAGAGCTTGATTTTATTGTCAGGCTCATAACCAGGAAGAACGCGAGCAGCGTGGAAATCTTCTAACATTTTGCCACCAAACTCCAAATAGAGCTTACCGTCAAATTGGTTAATGCGCTCCAAAATGTGGTCGCGCTGTAGATTCAAATATTGTTCAGAACTAAAAGCTTGTTTTTTCATTTTTTTACCTCTGACCTCTATTATAATAAAAAAATGGAAGATAGGAAACTATGGAGCTAAAAAAGAAATTAAAAAGATTGGGCAAACGCTTGCACAAAATTTAGAAAAGCGCTATCATAGACTATAGATTATTAAAATAATGAGGTAAGAAGATGCAAGAAAAATGGTGGCATAATGCCGTAGTCTATCAAGTCTATCCAAAGAGTTTTATGGACAGCAACGGAGACGGAATTGGCGATTTGCCAGGAATTACAAGTAAGTTGGACTATCTAGCCAAGTTAGGGATTACAGCGATTTGGCTTTCTCCCGTTTATGATAGTCCGATGGATGATAATGGCTATGATATTGCCGATTATCAAGCGATTGCAGCTATTTTCGGAACCATGGAGGATATGGATGAACTCATCGCAGAAGCTAAGAAGCGTGATATTCGAATTATCATGGACTTGGTGGTCAATCATACCTCGGATGAACACGCCTGGTTTGTCGAAGCCTGTGAGAATTCTGACAGCCCTGAGCGAGACTACTATATCTGGCGAGATGAGCCCAATGATTTGGAGTCTATCTTTAGTGGGTCTGCTTGGGAATACGATGAAAAGTCGGGTCAATACTATCTCCACTTTTTCAGCAAGAAACAGCCTGACCTCAACTGGGAGAATGAAAAACTGCGCCAGAAAATTTACGAGATGATGAACTTCTGGATTGATAAAGGTATTGGCGGTTTCCGTATGGATGTCATTGACATGATTGGGAAAATTCCTGATGAGAAAGTAGTCAATAATGGTCCCATGCTCCATCCCTATCTCAAGGAAATGAATCAGGCGACCTTTGGAGATAAGAATCTCTTGACAGTAGGAGAGACCTGGGGAGCCACGCCAGAGATTGCTAAGCTCTACTCGGATCCAAAAGGACAAGAATTGTCCATGGTCTTCCAGTTTGAACACATCTGTCTTCAATATCAGGAAGGGCAACCTAAGTGGCACTATCAAAAAGAACTGAATATCGCTAAGTTAAAAGAGATTTTCAACAAATGGCAGACAGAGTTGGGAGTTGAAGATGGCTGGAATTCCCTCTTCTGGAACAACCATGACCTTCCTCGTATCGTCTCAATCTGGGGAAATGACCAAGAATACCGCGAAAAATCTGCCAAAGCCTTTGCAATCTTGCTTCATCTCATGAGAGGGACACCTTATATCTATCAGGGTGAAGAGATTGGGATGACAAACTATCCATTTGAAACACTGGACCAAGTAGAAGATATTGAATCCCTCAACTATGCGCGTGAAGCTCTTGAAAAAGGCGTTCTGATAGAAGAAATCATGGACAGCATTCGGGTTATTGGTCGTGATAATGCACGTACTCCAATGCAATGGGATGAAAGCAAAAATGCTGGTTTTTCAACAGGTCAACCGTGGTTGGCAGTTAATCCAAACTACGAAGAAATCAACGTTCAAGAAGCACTGGCAAATCCAGATTCTATTTTCTATACCTATCAGAAGTTGGTTCAAATCCGTAAGGAGAACAGCTGGCTGATTCGAGCTGACTTTGAATTGCTTGATACAGGTGACAAGATCTTTGCTTATATCCGTAAGGACGGTGACCGTCGTTTCTTAGTTGTGGCTAACCTGTCCAATGAAAAACAAAACTTTTCAGTAGAAGGAAAAGTTAAATCTGTCTTGATTGGAAACACTGTGACTCAAGAAACAGTTGAAAAACAAACCTTGGCTCCATGGGATGCTTTCTGTGTGGAACTGACTGACTAAAATGAGCAAACCTCAAGCTTTTGATGCTTTGTACTGACCCCCAAAAGTTAGACAATTTATTTATCCGAAGGATTTAGTTCTGTATTGAACAGAGCTAGGTCCTTTTAGTTTAACTTTGATTCGTTTGTTGTTGTAGTAATTAATGTAGTTCACAATTGCTTGTTCAAGGTCTTCTAAAGACCTAAAGTGCTTCTCATAACCGTAAAACAACTCCGATTTCAAAATACAAAAGAGGGACTCCATCATACCGTTGTCTGGGCTGTTACCCTTGCGCGACATGGATAGCTGAATTTCCTTATTCTCTAGAAACCGATGATAAGAATCATGTTGGTATTGCTAACCTTGATCGCTATGGAGAATCGTATTTGTGTAATGATCCTCACTGAAGGCCTGATTTAACATAGCTTTCACTTGTTATAAATTTGGTGAAATTGAAAGATTATATGCGATAAAAGTGCGAGATAATCAAAACGGATGATACACATGGTAGTGTGTAAAAGTAGGCGAAGTCGAGAAAATTGATATCATCGGAAATGTTGATACTATAAACTCCACACGCTTCTTGGGACAGTTTCCTTTATACTCAAAAAACAATTATAAGATATAGTATTTTAAAATAATGCATTGTGATACAGGAAAAAGCTAAAAAGAAAGAATGTAGGGTTTATTTCCCTACATTCTTAAAATAACTTAGTACATAAATGATAATGCTGTTGCCGCCATCAATATTGCAAGAACTATTTTCCAAATTTTTTTATTTTTTCCAAAAATCTTATCAGGTAACAAGCTTATTACAAGAAAGGTAATAAACAACACCAATTTTGTATATATCATTAGAATTCTCCTTTCTATAAACAAATTGGAACCGAAAAACTAAAGTGATGAATTCTATTAGTTCACCTACTGAATTAGTTTTTATGTATACGCTTACATTATACCATAAAATATTATTATTTCAAAGAAAACGAACTAAAAAGGAATTGTGGGGTGAGGGAGATTGGGAACTCCCTCAAAATTTAAAAGGGGTAAAAAAGGCATTTGGGGTGCAGTACACTTGAGGTTCTTTCACTAAAAATTATATAGAAAACCCTTTTAAAAATATTTGTTAGAATTTTCTAAAAAATCTGGCGAAAGTTCTTGCTTTTATGAGAAAATAGGGTATAATGGTGAAAACACTATCTTTAAGGAGATTACTTATGAAATCTAAAAAGTGGCTCTTAGGAGCAGGTGCTGTTTTGAGTGCGGCCCTACTGTTAACTGCTTGTGGGCAAAGTGAAAAGAAAGCGGATGCTCCCAAAACATTCTCTTATGTCTACGCTATGGATCCATCTTCTTTGGACTATAGTGTGACGAGCAAGAGCTCAACCTCTGACGTTATAGCAAACGTTGTTGATGGTCTTTTGGAAAATGATAAGTATGGGAACTTAATTCCATCACTTGCAGAAGACTGGTCTGTTTCAAAGGATGGTTTGACTTACACCTACAAACTTCGTAAGGGTGTAAAATGGTATACTTCTGATGGGGAAGAATACGCTGAAGTTAAGGCCAAAGACTTTGTTACTGGGCTGAAACATGCTGCTGACGGAAAATCAGATGGTCTTTCTTTGATTCAGGATTCTATCAAAGGTTTGGCAGAGTATGTTAGTGGTGAGAGCAATGATTTCTCTACAGTAGGAGTTAAAGCTGTTGATGATTACACGGTAGAATACACGCTCAACAAACCAGAAAGTTTCTGGAACTCTAAGGTCACAACTGCAACCATGCTTCCGGTTAATGAAGAATTTTTAAATTCTAAAGGGAGCGACTATGGTGCACCAACCCCATCAGGTATTCTATATAATGGTCCATATTTCTTGAAATCATTGACTTCAAAATCAGTCATTGAATATGAAAAGAATCCAAACTACTGGGATAAGGATAATGTCAAGATTGACAATATTAAACTAACCTTCTACGATGGATCAGACCAAGAATCTTTGATTCGTAGCTTTACACAAGGTTCTTATACAACTGCCCGTCTCTTCCCAACAAGCTCAAACTTTGAGTCAACTAAACAAGAGTACGGCGATAAGATTGTTTACAGTCCACAAGAAGCGACAAGCTACTACCTCACTGTTAACGTAAACCGCCAGTCTTACAATAAAACAGCTAAAACAGATGAAGCTCAAAAAACATCAACGAAAGAAGCTCTTCTTAATAAGAACTTCCGTCAGGCGCTGAACTTTGCCCTTGACCGTCACTCTTATACTGCTCAGTTGAATGGTGAAGAAGGTGCGAACAAGATTATCCGTAACAGCCTAGTGCCTCATGACTACGTTCAAGTAGGTGAAAAGACCTTTGGAGAGTTGGCACAGGCAGAGCTCGTTTCATATGGAGACCAATGGAAAGATGTAGCCCTTACAGATGGCAAGGATACGATTTACAGTCCTGAAAAAGCTAAGGCAGCCTTTGCTAAATCCAAAGAAGAATTGCAAGCCAAGGGGGTTACCTTCCCAATCCATTTGGATATCCCGGTTGAACAAACAGATGTAATCGCGGTTCAACAAACCAACTCACTCAAGCAGTCAATCGAATCATCACTTGGTACAGAGAATGTCATTGTCGATGTCCTTCAAATGACAGATAATGAAAAAATTAGCATTACGTCTCAAGCCAAGGTGCCATCTCAAAAAGACTATGACTTGAACGGAACTGGTTGGGGACCAGACTATCAAGACCCAGCTACCTACCTCAACATTCTTGATGCCAAGAAGGGTTCTGCCCTTAAACACTTGGGAATCACTCGCGGAAAAGATCCAGAAGTGATGGCTCAAGTTGGACTGGACGAATACAAGAAACTCTTGGATGATGCTGCAGCTGAAACCAGCGACCTTAATAAGCGTTATGAAAAATACGCCAAAGCTCAAGCTTGGGTGTCAGACAGCTCGCTCTTAATCCCAGTTGCTTCTTCAGGTGGTTCTCCAACGGTTAGCCGTACTGTACCATTCACAAAAGCTTACTCTCAAGTCGGGATCAAGGGAGACCCATTTGTGTTCAAAGGTTTGGAGTTGCAAAATGATGTTGTGACTGCAAAAGAATACGAAGAAGCCTTCAAGAAATGGCAAAAAGAAAAAATCGAAACAAATGCCAAATACCAAAAAGAGCTAGAAAAACACGTTAAATAATCTATAAGAAAGGAAGGTGCAGGAAACTGCGCTTCCTTTTTTGTTTTGAGACACCAGTTGTCATAAAAGCAGTAACTTTACATTTTTGAATAAATTTGATAAAATATGGTTATGTTATAAAAAGTGACATAAAGGAGTGAGTGATGATCAAAATGAAAAAAAGACTAATCGGGACAGGTCTTGTCTTAGCGACAGGGATTTTGCTCTCGGCATGTGGACAGTCCAACACAGATACTAGCACTTATTCATCAACATTTAGTGCGAATCCGACAACTTTTAACTATCTTCTAGATTATTATGCAGATAACACTGCCGTTATTACCAATCTCGTAGATGGTTTGTTAGAAAATGACAGCTATGGGAATCTAACGCCAGCTCTAGCTGAGGATTGGTCAGTTTCATCAGATGGTTTGACCTATACCTACAAGCTTAGAAAAGATGCCAAGTGGTATACGGCTGATGGTGAGGAATATGCTTCAGTCAAAGCTCAGGATTTTGTCACTGGAATCAAATATGCCGCGGACAACAAGGGGCAAGCCATGGATCTGATCCAAAATTCAATCAAGGGATTGAATGACTATGTGACGGGTGTGACCAATGACTTTTCAACTGTCGGTGTCAAAGCCTTGGATGATTACACAGTCGAGTACACTTTGACCCGACCAGAACCTTATTGGAACTCTAAGACAACCAATAGTATTCTTTTCCCGGTCAACGAAGAGTTCTTGAAATCAAAGGATAAAGATTTTGGTACCTTGACACCAGACAGTATCCTTTATAATGGTCCATATCTGTTAAAAGATTTCACATCAAAATCTTCGATCGAATATGTGAAGAATCCACACTATTATGACCATGATAAAGTAACCATTGAAAAAGTTAAGTTAGCCTACTTTGATGGGTCAGATCAGGAGATGACCATTCGAAACTTTGAAAGTGGTGCTTACTCGATTGCAGGAGTCTACCCAAATAGTTCGAACTATGCTAAGACAAAAGAAAAATACCAAGACAATATCGTCTATAGCTTACAAGACAAGACATCTTGGTACTTTAACTTTAATGTCAACCGCAAAACCTATAATCATACCGCTAAAACAACGGACGACCAAAAGAAATCAGCTCAAACAGCTATCTTAAATAAAAATTTCCGTCAGGCTATCAACTTTGGAATTGATCGAACAGCCTACTCTGCTCAATCTAACGGTGAAGAAGCAGCGAGCAAAACCCTTCGTAATACTTTGGTTCCCCCAACATTTGTTCAGGTGGGAGATAAGACCTTTGGAGAAGTAACAGCTTCTAAGCTTGTGAACTATGGAACTGAGTGGTCAGGCATCAATTTGGCAGACGCTCAAGATGCTTACTTTAACAAGGAAAAGGCCCAAGCAAAATTTGCGGAAGCTAAAAAGGAATTGGAAGCCCAAGGCGTGACTTTCCCAATCCGTTTGGATGTCCCTGTCGATCAGACAAATAAAAATGCGGTTTCTGGTATGAACTCGGTTAAACAAACCCTTGAAACAGTACTAGGTTCTGACAATATCGTCATTGATGTTCAACAGCTTTCTACAGATGACTTTGGAAATGTTGCCTTCCTAGCACCAAATCCAGCAGCTCGTGACTACGACCTAAACTTTGATGGTTGGGTTGGTGATTACCAAGATCCATCAACTTATCTAGACCCCTTCAATGCTGAAACTGGCTTCTATCTCAAAATTTTTGGCCTTGATGCCAAGGAAGACCAAGAGCTCATTAAGAGTTTGGGGCTCGATACCTATACACAACTCTTGAAAGAAGCAGATGCTGAGAATAAAGATGTCGCTAAGCGTTATGAAAAATACGCTGAAGCTCAAGCTTGGATGATTGACAATTCTCTAGTCATGTCTGCGATGTCAAATGGTGGTACAGCCTCTGTAACCAAAGTAACTCCGTTTACACGTGCCTACTCCCTAGTAGGTATCAAGGGTGACGGAAATAATTATAAGTACATGAGATTGCAAAAAGACCCTGTTACCAAGAAACAATTTGATGAAGCCAAGGCTAAGTGGGAAGAAGAAAGTAAAAAGGCTATCGAAAAGAGCCAGAAAGAGTTTGAAAACCACGTAAAATAAGATTACAGACAAGGTTGCCTCCGAGCGCCTTGTCTTTTTGTCTAGAATAGCATTCAGAACTTTGCTCATATTTTAGAGCAATTTAAGAGAATAAAAGCGAATGAAAACGCTGAAAATAGAAAGGATGGATGGAATTTCCATCATAATTGTGATATAATATTTATAACTATTAACGTGTATAGGGGATTATCATGAGTAGACGTTCAAAGAGAGCTCGTTTAGGGAATGTAAAACGAAATATTAATATAGCTTTATCAACCATTTATTTATTATTGAGTGGTTTTTTATTGTTCTTAATTTTCAAACATAATATCTTAGCTTTTCGATACCTCAATATTCTTACTGCGGTTCTTATTTTTATTTCTGCTGTAATTGCAATCCTTCTGATAGTGTATAAGAAAGCTGAGAAGTTTACGGCTTTCTTTTTGACACTTGCTATCGTAGTTAGCTCGGTTTCTCTCTATGCTTTGCAGCAGTTTGTCGGTTTTACAAATCATATCAATGCGACCTCAAACTACTCAGAGTATTCGATGAGTGTGGTCGTTTTAAAAGACAGTGAAATCAACAATGTGACCCAGTTGGATAGTGTAACAGGTCCGACTGAAACAGATAATGATAATATCCAAAAGTTGGTGGCGGATATTAAGACGACACAGAGTAAAGATTTGACAGTTGAACAAAGTGCGTCATATCTAGCAGCCTATAAGAGTTTGATTTCAGGTGAGGCAAAGGCGATTGTCTTAAATAGTGTCTTTGAAAACATCATCGAAGCAGAGTATCCAGATTATGCTTCAAAAATCAAAAAAATCTATACAAAAAAATTAACTAAGGATGTTGCGGCACCAAAGGTATCGAAGAATAAAGCTTTCAATATTTATGTGAGCGGTATTGATACCTATGGACCGATTAGTTCCGTTTCGCGTTCAGATGTGAATATTCTAATGACTGTGAACCGAGACACCAAGAAAATTCTTCTCACTACAACTCCTCGAGATTCCTATGTTCCGATTGCGGATGGGGGAAATAATCAAAAGGATAAATTGACTCACGCTGGGATTTATGGAGTGGACTCATCAATTCATACTTTGGAAAATCTCTATGGTGTGGATATTAACTACTATGTTCGCTTGAACTTCACTTCTTTCTTGAAATTGATTGACCTTTTAGGTGGTGTTGATGTCTATAATGATCAGGAGTTTACAGCACATACTAACGGGAAGTATTATCCTGTTGGGAATGTCCATCTAGACTCTGAGCAGGCTCTTGGTTTTGTTCGTGAGCGCTACTCTCTAGCAGATGGAGATCGTGACCGTGGTCGGAACCAACAGAAGGTCATTGTTGCTGTTATTCAGAAATTAACTTCAACTGAGGCTTTAAAAAACTACGATAACATCATCAAGGGATTGCAAGATTCTCTTCAGACCAATATGCCTTTGGAAACCATGATGGATCTGGTTAATACTCAATTGGAGAGTGGCGGGAACTACAAAGTCAACTCTCAAGATTTGAAGGGAACTGGACGCACGGATCTTCCTTCTTACGCCATGCCAGATAGCAACCTCTACATGATGGAAATCGACGATAGTAGTTTGGCTGCTGCCAAAGCTGCTATCAATGATGTGATGGAGGGCAAGTAGCATGATAGATATCCATTCGCACATCGTTTTTGATGTGGATGATGGTCCAAAGTCGATAGAGGAAAGTAAAAAACTTCTTAGAGAGGCCTACAGTCAAGGAGTGCGAACAATTGTTTCCACTTCGCATAGACGAAAAGGGATGTTTGAAACTCCTGAAGAAAAAATCGCAACTAACTTTTTGAAGGTGAGAGAAATGGCTAAGGAAGTTGCGGATGACTTAATCATTGCCTATGGGGCAGAAATCTACTATACGCCGGATGTTGTTGAGAAGTTAGAAAAGAAATTAATCCCAACCCTCAACGACAGTCGCTATGCTTTGATTGAGTTTAGTATGAACACACCCTATCGGGATATGCATAAGGGGCTGAGTAATATTCTAATGTTAGGCATTACACCCGTCATTGCCCACATTGAACGTTACGATGCTTTAGAAAACAATGAAAAGCGCGTGCGAGAGCTAATTGACATGGGATGTTATACTCAGGTTAATAGTTCTCATGTTTTGAAACCAAAACTCTTCGGAGAAACCTATAAATTTATGAAAAAGAGAGCCCAGTATTTCTTGGAACGAGATCTGGTTCACGTGATAGCAAGTGATATGCACAACTTGGATCACAGACCTCCTCATATGGAGGAAGCCTATGATATCATTGCCCAAAAATACAGTGAAGATAAGGCTAAGGAACTTTTTAAGGATAATCCCCGAAAAATAATAATGGATCAATTGATTTAGGAGAAAAAATGAAAGAACAAAATATGATGGAAATCGATGTATTTCACTTGCTTAAAATCCTTTGGAAACGAAAATTGTTAATTGCTTTGGTAGCATTCGTGACAGGGACAGTAGCTTTTGCCTACAGTAGTTTTATTGTGAAGCCGGAGTTTACGAGTACGACCCGAATTTATGTGGTCAATCGTAATCAGGGAGATAAGCCTGGTTTGACCAACCAAGACTTGCAAGCGGGATCTTACTTGGTAAAAGACTATCGTGAAATCATTCTCTCGCAAGACGTTTTAGAGAAGGTTGCGACTGATTTGAAACTAGAACTCCCTCCAAAAGGTCTAGCTAGTAAAATCAAGGTAACAGTTCCAGTGGATACGCGTATTGTATCGATTTCTGTTACAGATCGTGCACCTGAGGAAGCTAGCCGTATCGCCAACTCTTTGAGAGAGGTTGCGGCTCAAAAGATTATCAGCGTCACTCGCGTTTCGGATGTGACAACGCTTGAAGAAGCACGCCCAGCAACATCACCATCTTCACCAAACATTCGTCGCAATACCATGGTTGGATTCCTTGCGGGAGCGGTTGTGATGGTTGTCACAGTTCTCCTTGTTGAGATTTTGGATACACGAGTGAAACGTCCAGAAGATATTGAGGACGTGATGCAAATTGCACTATTGGGAGTAGTTCCAAATTTGGATAAATTGAAATAGGAGAGAAAAATGCCAACGTTAGAGATTGCACATAAAAAATTGGATCAGGCAAGAAAAGCAGAAGAGTACTACAATGCCCTTCGCACTAATATTCAATTGAGTGGGAATAACCTGCAAGTTATTTCGATCACATCCGTTAAACCAGGGGAAGGAAAATCAACAACTTCTACCAATATTGCTTGGGCTTTCGCGCGTGCAGGCTATAAGACACTGTTGATTGATGCGGACATCCGTAATTCAGTCATGTCAGGTGTCTTTAAATCACGGGAAAAGATTACAGGTCTAACAGAGTTTTTATCTGGGACGACAGATCTATCACAAGGTTTATGTGAAACCAATGTTGAAAATTTGTTTGTCATTCAAGCGGGCTCTGTATCACCAAACCCAACAGCTTTATTACAAAGTGAAAATTTTGCGACCATGATTGACACCTTACGCAAGTACTTTGACTACATCGTCGTAGATACTGCCCCGATTGGAGTTGTTATCGATGCGGCGATTATCACGCAACAGTGTGACGCTTCTGTTTTGGTAACTGCTGCTGGTGAAACCAATCGTCGTGATGTCCAAAAAGCTAAAGAACAACTCGAACAAACAAGCAAACCATTTCTAGGAGTAGTTCTAAATAAATTTAATACTTCAGTTGAAAAATATGGCTCCTATGGAGCATATGGGAACTATGGGAAAAAGTAGGGAATCATGTAGTTGGAGAATTATCTAAGGGGATTATTACAAGGGGGAGTTTTAGGTGAAACAAAACAAGATCATCTATATTGCCTTCAAAAGGTCTATGGATGTATTTATCGGCTTGTTTGGAACGGTATTTATAGTTTTACCCTGTTCTCTGGTCATCTTTGTAATCTATAAAATGAAAGGTTACAAAGGAAGTATATTTTTTACACAGTGCAGAGCAGGTCTCAGAGGGAAAAAATTTAAAATCATTAAGTTTAGGTCGATGGTCGAGAATGCAGAAGAAATTCTGATTTCGAATAAGGAACTTTATGAAAAGTATAAAAAGAATAGCTATAAATTGCCACCAAATGAGGATCCACGACTTACAAATATTGGAGATTTTATAAGAAAAACAAGTATTGATGAGGTTCCACAGTTTATAAATGTACTACTAGGTGATATGAGTCTTATTGGTCCAAGACCAATTCTTGAAAATGAACTAGACGAATATACCGAGGATGAACAGGAAATTTTATTGTCTGTTCGTCCTGGGATTACAGGGATATGGCAAGTTTCTGGTAGGAGTGGAGTATATTATCCTGAACGTTGTGAGATGGAATTATATTATCCTAGAAATCAGTCTTTACGGTTAGATATCAAAATCTTCTTTTTGACCATTAAAAGAGTGTTATCTCGTGAAGGGGCGCATTGAAAAGTCAAGCTGAGTCGATATGGAGCGGAATATATAAAGATGAAATTGAATACTAAAGATATCCTTTTGTATTCAATTTCATCTTTTCGGGTCAAGATAGTTTTAGTGGTGAACTATTTGGAATAAAAGATTATTAAGATAGTAACAAATGAAGGAAATTGAATTAGGATATAGAAATGTCTAAAACGTTTAAAATAATAATTGCGACACATAAAAGATTTCAAATGCCGGAGGATAAGGAATTGTACGTCCCTATCCAAGTTGGCAGTGAGGGGAAGGGAGATTTAGGTTATCAACCAGATAATCAAGGAGTTCATATTTCTCACCTTAATCCTTATTATTGCGAATTGACGGGATTGTATTGGGCATGGAAAAATTTAGAATGTGATTATCTTGGATTAGTACATTATCGTCGATATTTCACATCAAAAAGACAATCATATAGTGAAGCAATCAGTATGGATGATATTATCCTTTCAAAATCAGAAGTGAAAAACTTGATGTCGAATTATGATGTTATCGTACCCCAAAAACGGAAGTATTACATTGAAACTCTATACTCGCACTATTCTCATACACACGATGCTAAGCATTTAGATATAACGCGTCAGATTATAAGTGAGATAAGCCCAGAATACGTTGAAACATTTGATAGTATAATGAAACAACGCAGTGGGTATATGTTCAATATGTTTATCATGTCTAAAGAGAATGTGACGGCTTATTGTGAATGGTTATTCCCAATTATTGATGAACTATATAAAAAATTAGATATAACAGATTATTCTGCTTTTGAAGCTAGATTATTTGGTAGAATCAGCGAACGCTTGTTTAATGTTTGGTTGGCAAAACAAGATTTGCGGGTAAAAGAGATTCCGTTCATTTATATGGAAAAAATCGATTTGATTCAAAAAGGGAAGTCCTTTTTACAAGCAAAATTCTTTGGAAAAAAATATGGACAGAGTTTTTAGATAGGGATGAATAATAAGAATGAAATTAGTACTAAAAATAAAATCTGTACCAGAACTTTTGGCTCTTGTTGCTTTAGGGATATTTTTAACGGTTTCGATATTAAATGTAACTTTTTATGCTCGGTATCTGCCTGGAACAGTTTATAAATTAGCGATAGCTTTTTCCCTCTTTCTTTTGGTTATAAAAGAGTCGTTTAAGAGAAAATATGATTATAGAGCTCTCATTGGTTTGTTTGCAACGATTTTAATTTATTTTATAGTGGGGAAAATGACATCTCTCAGTTCAGAACTTCCTTTAAGTATATTATTTATTTATACTTTACGAGATATTCCCTTTAAGAAGGTGGCGAAAACTTCATTAGTCGTTAGTATGTGCTTGTTGTTTTTTGTTATCATAAGCGCAAGATTAGGAATCATAACGAACTATATAGAAATTTCTGGTCCTCGAGTACGGGCCTACCTAGGCTTTAGATATGCTCTATTTCCTTCTATTTTACTGATGAATATAGTTGCTATTGTGTTTTATTTAAAGCAAAACAAAATCCATTACTGGCAATGGCTACTGTTAGCTCTTTCTGTTTATTGGGTATATGATCAAACGGATTCTCGTTTAACATTTTATAGTTCCTGTGTATTGCTGGCATGCAGTTTGTTAATAAAATGGTTTCCGAAACTATTTTCAAAGTTAGGATATGTGTTTAAAGCTTTTAAACCAACCTTTATTGTAAATGCAGTTATTAGTTTTTGGATCTCCGTTACCTATCTCAATTCAAGTCATTCTTTTATCAATGATCTTCTTTTTAAAGTGAATCATATGTTAGGTGGTCGGATATACTTGGCTAATAAATCTTTAAATCTCTATGGTTTTGGATTTTTTGGACGACCAGTTTACTGGAATGGGAATGGTCTGACTGTTGAAGGTGTTAGAAACTATCAGACCTATCTGTATGTGGACAATTTGTACGTCCAAATTTTACAGAGATTTGGCCTACTCATCCTGGGATTAATGGTCTCAGTTCTATCTTTGACACTACTTAAAGTCATTAAGAAACGCCAGTGGATTCTTGCTCTGATTTTGATATTAATGAGTTTTCACTCTATGGTTGATGATTTGAATTTGTATCTTCATAACAATATTTTTTGGATATTGGTAGGTGTTTTAATAAACCCGGATTATCAGTTTTCTGATGAAAGCGATGAAGATCTAGGGGGACGTTCGTCTGAAAGAATTGTATAGTGAAATGGTAAGAAGTATTTAACAAGAACTTAAAAGAGCATAGGCTGGAAAGACGGTTTTATTTCGATTTATATAGGAGGAAAGTATGTCGGATATCAAAATCATTCAAGATAAGATATTATCTATTTTGAAAGAGTTTATTAATATTTGCGAAGAAAATAACCTAACCTACTATGCTCTAGGTGGGACCTTGTTAGGAGCGGTACGTCATAAAGGTTTCATACCTTGGGATGATGACATCGATATCGGTATGCCGAGAGAAGATTATGAAAAGTTTAAAAAAATAGCTTCAAATGTCTTACCAGAAAACTACAAGTTTTTAAGCGAAGATACATTAAATTACAAAAAAGCTTTCTCTGTGATCCGAGATGATTCTACAAAAATCATCATGAATTATAGTAAAGAAGAATTGGTAGAGAGTTTGTGGATAGACATTTTTCCGTTGGATGGTATGCCTTCTAATGTTTTAAAGAAAAAAATTCATTCTTTGAGATACTTGTACGCAAGGATGATGGTTCAACTCTCGCAATTCAATAGTTTGGTGAATCAGAAAAAAGAAAATCGGCCATTCATTGAAAAGATAATTATTGCTTTTGCGAATGCTGTTAATATTGAGAAGATTATTTCCTTTACATGGGCTCAGAAAAAATATTTACAAACGATAAAAAAATATTCGTTTGATGAAGCTTATGCAGGAAATTATACGGGAGCCTACAAATTAAAAGAGATAGTACCAAGTGATTACTTTGGAGAACCAGTCCTATTACAGTTTGAAGATCTTAAACTTTGTTGCCCTTGCAAATACAAAGAATATCTAACAGCCATTTACGGAGCGGATTATATGCAATTGCCACCAGAAGATAAAAGGACTCTTCACCACTACGAGATTATATCACTGGGTGAAAATGAAGGGGAAGTGTAGTTTAAAGATGAAAAAAATCGCTTTAGTGAAATGGAGTATCGATAGAACAGATGGAGGACTGAAAGTAGCAACCAGCCTTGCAAATGAGTTATCAACTATGTATGAAGTTCATCTTCTCTCGATGATTTCTACAGAAAACAATTTCTTCTCGCTAAAACAATCGGTTCGATATCAAAATTTATCATCAAAGAAAATATCTATGAGTAAAAATTTTCTCGGAGCGGTCAAGTTGTTGAGAAACTATCTGAAAGAAGAGAACATTGATATTGTTTTTGGAATTGGAATGAGTATGAATGCAGTTGGTGTAGCAAGTACAATTGGTTTGAGAACAAAATTTGTTTCCTGCGACCATACAAATTCTATAGTAGATATTGATACTAAAGTTAAGAAGATACAAAGGTATATTGGAGCGAAATTTGCTGATAAACTCGTGACCCTTACTCAAGAAGATCGTGAAAACTATATAAAAAAATACGGTGTTTCTGAAGAAAGGATTTGCTACATCTATAATTGGAAAGAGGCTTCTCTTTCAGATGTCTCCTATAATAAAAATTCAACTAAAATCGTGACGGTTGGTCGTTTTGATTATCAAAAAGGATTTGATTACCTTGTTCAAGTCGCGAAAAAAGTGTTAGTGAAAAGGTCTGACTGGACTTGGGAAATCTACGGTTCCGGAAGTCAAGATGAAGTGGACAAAATCAGAAATTTAATCAACGAAAATGATTTACAGGATAAGTTAGTCATCAAAGGGCTTGAAAAAAATCAGGATTTGATTTATGGAGA
Source organism: Streptococcus oralis SK610 (assembly GCF_000257455.1). Taxonomy (GTDB): domain Bacteria; phylum Bacillota; class Bacilli; order Lactobacillales; family Streptococcaceae; genus Streptococcus; species Streptococcus oralis_CB. Next base: position 68,882 of record NZ_AJKQ01000025.1, on the reverse strand, counting down.
TAAAGGGATTTATGTCATGACATCTCGCTATGAAGGTCTACCTTTAGTTCTACTGGAAGCTCAACAATACAACCTCCCAATTGTTAGTTTCAGATGTCCAACAGGACCAAATGAGATTGTTGAAGATGGAGTTAATGGCTATCTGGTTGAGTGTTATGATACGGACAAGTTGAGCCAAAAATTGCTTGAACTGATGGGAGATGAAGCTTTGAGACAGTCTTTCTCAGAACATGCAAAAGACAATATGGATAAATTCGATAAGGAAAAAATTCTCAAGCAGTGGATTGAACTAATTGAGACGATTTATGAGATAAGATGAAGGATTGTTTATTAACAATTGTAATGCCCAGTTGTAATATTCAGGACTACATTTCAAAAGGGCTGGAGTCTTTTCAACAAGTCCTTCCGAATTATAAAAATAAATTTGAAGTACTGGTTGTCATGGATGGTCAATAATTCGGAAAGGTCGTTAAAGGAACTATATAGAAAGATTGAGCAAAGCTCATATAAATACGTTCCTACGAAAAAATTTGACAGATTGTCTTACTTAAATTATAGGACTAACTTTGCTTTGGGAATAATTTTTAATCCGATTTTGAAGAAATACTCTGAAAAGAAAGAAAAAGAGAGGGGCGTTTAAGATGTTTATCAGCATCGTTGTTCCTGTTTATAATGTTGCAGACTATCTGCATTTTGCGATAGAAAGCTTAATTAAACAGACCTATCAAAACTTTGAGGTAATCCTTGTAAATGATGGATCCACAGATGATTCTCCTCTATTATGCGAAGATTATGCAAAGCAATATGAAAATATCCATGTTTTCCACAAAGAAAATGGTGGATTATCTGATGCACGTAACTTTGGAGTGGCAAAAGCCAACTCAGATTGGATTTTCTTTTTAGATCCGGATGATTATCTTGAAGAATATACTCTAGAGTTAATCGTGAAAATTCAGGAAACACATCAAGCAGACTTGATTTCAACAAAGGTAAAAGCTACTTCAAAATATAATGCTTATACTTCTTATCGATTGCAAGACTCAGACTATAAAGATTTGGCTCCGATTACAAAAGAAAAGGCTCTGGAACTAATGTTGGATGACAAAGTTGCAACGGTTTCTGCCTGTGCTAAGCTTTATAAAAAAAGCATATTGGAACGAGTCCCTTTTCCAGTTGGGAAAATCTATGAGGATTTTTATGTTGTAGGAGAACACCTTGCCTTGGCTGAAAGAATCGTGATCAGTCCGCTTGAAACCTACAATTACTATCGTAGGGAAGGGAGTATAGTTCGTTCAATTTTTACTGAAAAAAGATATGATTTCTTTGAAGCTGTTGCAAAAAATGAGGAAGTTATTAAAAGAGAGTACATTCAGAGTCCAGAACTAAAGCAAGCTTTGCAAGCTAAAAAATTATTAGGTGGTTTTGTAGTAATTGGTGCAAAAGCTGACTCAGGCTTAAAAGATTTTTCAAAAGATAAAGAGTTGTTGAGAGTCGAAATGAGTGACTTGTTAAAAAATAATAAGTTATCATGGAAACTAAAACTAAAATACCTTATTTTTATGTTAAACCCTAGATTGTATTTGTTGCTACGATAGTATCGTGCATAGATCCAATTTAATTTACAACAAGTGTCAAAAAAATGTAGGAAAGAGGAAATATGAAAGAAGTTTTTAGAATAATTGACCATTATAAGTATGACCAGTCAAACTTTTTGTTTTCACTGATTAATTCTAAATTGGATGACTTGAAATGAAAGTATTAAAAAACTACGCCTATAATCTTTCTTATCAATTGTTAGTGATTATACTCCCAATCATTACGACGCCCTATGTAACACGGGTCTTTTCTTCGGATGAGTTAGGGACGTATGGATACTTTAATTCCATTGTCACCTACTTTATTCTCTTAGCGACGCTAGGAGTTGCTAATTATGGGACCAAGGTCATTTCAGGGCATCGCAAGGAAATTCAAAAAAACTTTTGGGGGATCTACTCTCTGCAATTAGGGGCAACAGTTCTTTCTCTGTCCTTATATGCTCTTCTTTGTCTGACCCTCCCCTTTATGCAAAATCCGGTAGCCTACATTCTAGGCTTGAGTTTAGTTTCAAAAGGTTTAGACATTTCCTGGCTCTTTCAAGGGCTAGAAGATTTTCGAAAGATTACTGTTCGAAATATCACAGTTAAACTCGTTGGAGTCATTTCCATCTTCCTCTTTGTCAAATCTGCAAATGACCTATATCTCTATGTTTTTTTGCTAACCATATTTGAACTTTTGGGGCAACTAAGTATGTGGTTACCTGCTAGGGAGTTTATCGGTAGTTCTCATTTTAGCATAGAATATGCTAGGCATCATTTAAAGCCGGTCATATTATTATTCCTTCCTCAAGTAGCTATTTCTTTGTACATTACGCTGGATCGTACCATGCTTGGAGCCTTAGCTTCTACAAAAGATGTAGGAATTTATGACCAGGCTCTAAAGTTGGTAAATATACTTTTGACCTTGGTAACTTCCTTGGGAAGCGTTATGTTGCCTCGAGTGGCTAACTTATTAGCAACAGGAGATCATAGAGCAGTCAATAAGATGCATGAAATGTCCTTCCTCATTTATAATCTAGTGATTTTCCCAATGATGGCAGGAATTTTAATCGTCAATGATGATTTTGTTCAGTTTTTCCTTGGTCAAGATTTTCAGGATGCACGTTATGCAATCGCCATTATGATCTTCCGTATGTTCTTCATCGGTTGGACCAATATCATGGGAATTCAGATTTTAATTCCCCATAATAAAAATAAAGAATTCATGATTTCAACAACAGTTCCCGCAATTATCAGTGTAGGTTTGAACTTACTATTTCTTCCTAAACTGGGATATATAGGAGCAGCCATTGTTTCTGTTTTGACAGAGGCATTGGTATGGGCGATCCAATTATACTTTACCCGTAGGTACCTAAAAGAAGTTCCTATTATCGGATCTATGACAAAAATTGTTCTAGCGTCAGCTATCATGTATGGCATTCTGCTAGGTTCAAAAACACTTATACAATTTTCGCCAACTATAAATGTTATAGTATTTGCAGTGCTTGGTGGAATCATTTATCTTTTTGCAATTCTATCTTTGAAAGTGGTAGATGTAAAAGAATTAAAACAAGTTATTAGGAAAAATTAGAATGCAAAAAAATCGGAATATCAGCCTAGATTTATTAAAAGTGCTTGCGTGTATTGGGGTCATTTTACTCCATACAACAATGGGCGGATTTAAAGAGACAGGATCATGGAATCTTTTGGCATATTTATATTATTTAGGTACCTACTCCATTCCCTTGTTTTTTATGGTTAATGGTTATTTATTGTTAGGCAAAAGGGAAATAACTTATCCTTACATACTTCAAAAAGTCAAATGGATTCTAATAACAGTGTCATCATGGAGCATTATCGTTTGGCTCTTTAAAAGAGACTTTGCGGTTAATCCAATTAAAAAAATTGTAGGCTCTCTGTTACAAAAAGGGTATTTCTTTCAGTTTTGGTTTTTTGGTGCGCTGATTCTTATTTATTTATGTTTGCCTGTTTTGAAAACAGTTATAAATTCAAAAAGAAAATATGTATACATTCTATCTTTATTGGTGGCAATTGGGTTTATAGTTGAATTAGCAAATATTTTCCTTCAGATGCCTATACAAACTCATGTTATGCAAACTTTTAGATTATGGACTTGGTTTTTCTACTATCTTTTAGGTGGTTATATAGCGCAATTCAATATAGACAACCTCAAATATAGATTTAAAAACTGGATGAAAATAGTTAGCATACTCTTAGTATTGATATCGCCAATTATATTCTTTTTCTTAGCAAAGAATACTTACCATAATCTTTTTGCTGAATATTTTTATGATACTTTATTTGTAAAAGTCAGTACTCTAGGAATTTTTCTAACTATCCTCACGCTTACGTTGAATGAAAACCGAAAGGAATGGATTGTTTTCCTTTCTAATCAAACAATGGGAGTTTTCATAATACACACTTATATTATGAAATTGTGGGAAAGGATATTTGGTTTTAATTTTGTTGGAGCATATTTACTTTTTGCTCTATTTACTTTAAGTGTTAGTTTTATTATTGTTGGAATGTTAATGAAGATTCCTTACTTCAATCGAATCGTCAAATTATAAAAAGGAGAACACTATGTACGATTATCTTATCGTTGGTGCTGGTTTGTCTGGAGCAATCTTCGCACACGAAGCTACAAAACGCGGTAAAAAAGTTAAAGTGATTGACAAGCGTGATCACATCGGTGGAAATATCTACTGTGAAAATGTTGAGGACATCAATGTCCACAAGTATGGTGCCCACATTTTCCATACTTCCAATAAAAAAGTATGGGACTATGTTAACCAATTCGCTGAGTTTAACAACTATATAAACTCGCCAGTGGCTAACTACAAGGGGAGTCTTTACAATCTTCCTTTCAACATGAATACCTTCTACGCTATGTGGGGAACTAAGACACCACAAGAAGTCAAGGATAAGATTGCAGAGCAAACGGCTGACATGAAAGATATTGAGCCTAAGAACTTGGAAGAACAAGCCATCAAGTTGATTGGTCCGGATATCTATGAGAAATTGATCAAGGGCTATACAGAAAAGCAATGGGGACGTTCTGCAACAGACCTTCCGCCATTTATTATCAAGCGCCTCCCAGTGCGTTTGACCTTTGATAACAACTACTTTAACGACCGTTACCAAGGTATTCCAATTGGTGGCTATAACGTCATCATTGAAAACATGCTTGGCGATGTAGAAGTAGAGCTTGGTGTTGATTTCTTTGCCAATCGTGAAAAGCTAGAAGCATCAGCTGAAAAAGTTGTCTTTACAGGGATGATTGACCAGTACTTTGACTACAAACACGGGGAGTTAGAATACCGTAGCCTTCGTTTTGAACATGAAGTCTTGGATGAAGACAATTATCAAGGGAATGCCGTGGTCAACTATACAGAACGTGAGATTCCTTATACTCGTATCATCGAGCACAAGCATTTCGAGTATGGTACTCAACCAAAGACGGTTATCACTCGTGAGTATCCAGCTGATTGGAAACGTGGAGATGAGCCATATTATCCAATCAATGATGAGAGAAACAATGCCATGTTTGCTAAGTATCAAGAAGAAGCAGCCAAAAATGACAAGGTTATCTTCTGTGGTCGCTTGGCAGATTATAAATACTATGATATGCATGTAACTGTTGAACGTGCATTGGATGTGGTAGAGAAAGAACTAGGAAGTATCTAAGAACATCACAGATAAAGGGGAGAAAAGGTGAAATATTATCTGAAGGATTCATTTCTGAGTAATGAATATGAAAAGAATGCAGGAAATAAGGCACGAAATGACGTGGAAGCTATTCTAGTCTCAGAGGGTTATAAGGGGTTGGAACTCAAGGTTGAGAATTGGTATAAGATGAATTTCTTTAAAGCTCAGCAACACAAATATCGTGCGCTCAAGTCTGTCTTTGATCAGTTGGGATCTGGGGATGAATTGCTGATTCAGTTCCCGATTATCCACCATACATTTTTCATCTCACAACTCATTAAGCAGGCGCAAAATAGAGGAGTCAAATTCTATCTTGTGATTCATGATATTGAAACCTTGCGTCATGTAGGAAATTCAGCAGTGAAACTTCGTCATAAAGTGAGAAATTACTTCCAAGAGAAGGCAGCTCTTACATCAGTGGATGGCATTATCGTTCATAATGATATCATGAAAAATGCCTTGACAATTCAAGGCATACCATCAGATAAAATGGTTAGCTTGGAGATTTTTGACTATCTGATTCCGAACTTTGAGGAAAAAAGTGTTCCCCAAAAAGAAGAAGCGATTATCATCGCCGGAAATCTAATTCCAACAAAATCAGGCTATCTTTATAATTTGCCAGAACAGCCAGCCTATAATCTCTATGGAATGGGATACGATGAAAGTCGTGCATTGAAAAATACCACCTACTTTGGTTCCTTTATGCCAGATGACCTCCCAAATGCTCTTCAAGGTAGTTTTGGTTTGGTGTGGGATGGTGATAGTTCAGAAACTTGCCAAGGTTCTTTCGGAAATTACCTACGTATTAACAACTCCCACAAGGCTTCTCTTTATTTGGCTTCGGGCTTTCCTCTAGTTGTTTGGAAAGAGTCTGCCCTTGCGCATTTTGTGCTAGATAAGCAATGTGGTATAGCAGTTGATTCTCTACATGACCTCCAAAAGGCACTAGACGATTTGACAGATCGAGATTACATGGAACTATCAGCTAATGCTAGACAAGTAGGAGTAGCGCTTCGAAATGGTGATTATCTGAAATCGGCTATTTCTAAATTGAAGTAAGAATTTGAAGCTACTTATTAATCAGTTCGTTAGAAAGGTTACGTCATTATGAAAGGTATTATTCTTGCAGCTGGTTCGGTTTATGATAAAACCATGATTTACTATCCTTTGTCAACCCTGATGTTGGCTGGAATCAAGGACATTTTGATTATCTCAACACCACAGGATTTGCCTCGTTTTAAGGACTTGCTCTTAGATGGTTCCGAATTTGGGATCAAGCTCTCCTACACGGACAACCAAGACTGGTGGCAATCTGACAAAGAAGCAGTAGAAGCTAACTATGCTAAAACGCAACAAGTGATTAAGTAATCATATATAAAAAAGCAAGAGGCCTCAAGGTCTCTTGCTTTTTTATGTATGTCGTAATCTTTTATTTTCTTATTTCTTGTTTATAAAACTCTTTAAGGGCATCTTGCTAGCTTGGAATGACGAAACCTGTCGCCTTCGCTTTGGCCAAACTCATAGTTGAGTTGAGGGGGCGTTTAGCCTTGGCAAGGAACTTGCTGGAGTCTACAGGGATTACTTCGACATCACTGTCTTTAAGAATCTCGACAGCGAAGTCATAGCAAGTGGTGTCTTCAGCTGCGTCATTTGATAAGTGGTAGTAGCCATACTCTTTTTGATTATCAGTCAAGTAGGTCATGAATTCGACCAAGGTTCGTTTCCAGGTTGGGCGGCCGTGTTGGTCGTTGACCACTGTGAGCGTTTTATGTGTTTTGGCAAGATTTTGCATGGTAAAGACAAAGTTTTTTCCATAATTTCCAAAAACTCAAGCAGTACGAATGATGTAATGCTGTGACGTAAGGTTTTCAACAAGTTCTTCTCCCATTCGCTTGGTACGTCCGTACTCTGTTTGCGGATCAGGTAGATCATCGACTTCCCACTCTTGTCCGACGGGGTTCTTTCCATCAAAGACGTAGTCTGTTGAAATATAAACGAGAGTAGCTCCGTATTTCTCAGAGGCCTTGGCTACATTTTCAGTTCCAGTTTGATGGCAAAATCCAGTTCTTTCCCCTCATCTTCTGCCGCATCAACAGCAGTATAAGCTGCACAATGATAGACCAGAGTTGGTCTAACCTTGGCAAAGACTTTCTCAACCATTTCAGCATTCGTGATATCCATTTCGGCCACATCCACTGCAACCTAGTCCACATTTCGTTCATCTAGTAAATAAGGTAGTTCGGTACCGAGTTGACCATTTGCACCTGTAATTAATATCATTGTCTTCTCCTTCACTTTTCTTCTATCTAACTAATCATAGCAAAAAATGATAAAAAATCCGATTTTCGGCCCTTGTTTTGATGGTTTCTATTCGATAAGAATCTGTTTTTGAAATGAAGCTGTTTATTAGATTCTTCGATATAGAACTTTTTTATAACTGTAAAGCGATTATTTAAATTCTTAGAGTTAGTACTTTCCAGAAAAGAGAAAATTTTAGTGAATTTTACCTATTTCCTATTGCTTTCTGGTCTTTTATTTGTTATATTAAAAGTACAATTATTTTTTATTTATAACAGTTAAGCTTAGCACTTTCAGAGAAAGGAGTATTTTTTAAAAAAGAAATGTAAACGCTTACTGGAAAATGAAAGGATTTAGGAGTTCATGGATAAACGATTTTTTGAAAAACGCTGTAAGTTCAGTATTCGTAAGTTTACGCTTGGAGTAGCTTCGGTGATGATTGGAGCGACTTTCTTCGCAGCTAGCCCAGTATTGGCTGATCAGGCAACAGTTGGTTCTACAACTAATTTGCCGAGTGAACTGGCTGATTTGGATAAGAAGGCTAGTGATGAGGGGCACGATTTTGACAAGGAAGCTGCCGCTCAAAATCCTGGTTCAGCTGAGACTACTGAAGGCCCACAAACAGAAGAAGAGTTGTTGGCTCAAGAAAAAGAAAAGTCTGAAAAGCCAAGCAATCTGCCAAAAGAATTAGAAGATAAGTTGGAGAAAGCTGAAGACAATGGGCGTGAAGTTGAAAAGGATCAATTGGCCCGAGATACAGGGAAACTTGTTCCAGAAGATGTAGCTAAAACGACTAATGGGGAATTAAACTACGGCGCAACTGTTAAGATCAAGACGCCATCAGGAGAAGGTAGCGGTATTGTCGTTGCTAAAGACCTTGTCTTGACGGTTTCTCATAACTTTATCAAGGACAGCCAAGACGGCAATATCCGTAAGGTTGTGGATAATGACCAAGGGGATGGAGATATCTATAGCATCTCTTATCCAGGATTGCCAGATGTCAAGTTTAGCAAGAAAGATATCATTCATTGGGATCGTGAAGGCTACTTGAAGGGCTTCAAAAATGATTTGGCCCTTGTGAGATTGCGTACAGTTCTAGAAAATACGCCTGTTGAAGTAACTAAAAAGCCAGTTGTTAAGAAAATTGGAGATAAACTCCATGTCTTTGGTTATCCAGAAGGGAAATTGAATCCGATTGTCAATACTACAGTTGATTTTGCGGAACCATACGGAGAAGGTGTCCAAGGGATTGGTTACCAAGGAGGAAAACCGGGTGCTAGTGGCGGCGGTATCTTTGATACAGAAGGCAAACTAGTCGGTGTACACCAAAATGGTGTAGTTGGAAAACGGAGCGGAGGCATTCTCTTCTCACCAGCCCAACTAAAATGGATTCAAGACCACATGCAGGGAATTTCAAGTGTGAAACCAGCAGACTTGGAAGAGAAAGAAAAACCGGCTGAAGAAAAACCAAAAGAGGATAAACCTGCAGCTGCAAAACCTGAAACACCTAAGACAGTAACTCCTGAATGGCAAACAGTAGCGAATAAAGAGCAACAAGGAACCGTCACTATTCGTGAAGAAAAAGGTGTTCGCTACAATCAACTGTCTTCAACTGCACAGAACGACAATGGCGATAAACCAGCCTTGTTTGAAAAACAAGGATTGACAGTTGATGCTAATGGAAATGCGACTGTTGATTTAACCTTCAAAGATGATTCTGAAAAGGGCAAATCACGCTTTGGTGTCTTCTTGAAATTTAAAGATACCAAGAACAATGTTTTTGTTGGTTATGACAAGGACGGCTGGTTCTGGGAGTATAAATCTCCAACCGATAGCACCTGGTATAAGGGCAACCGTGTAGCAGCACCAGAACCAGGTTCTGTAAACCGTCTTTCTATCACTCTCAAGTCAGATGGACAACTCAATGCAACGAATAATGATGAGAAACTCTTTGATACAGTCACTTTGCCAGCAGCTGTTAATGAAACTCTCAAAAATGAGAAGAAAATCGTCCTAAAAGCTGGTTCCTATAGCAATGATCGCACGGTTGTCAGCGTTAAAACAGACAATCAAGAAGGTGTAAAAGCAGATGATACTCCTGCCCAGAAAGAAACAGGTCCGGTTGTTGACGATAGTAAAGTATCTTATGACACTATCCAGTCAGCAGTTTTGAAAGCGGTAATTGACCAAGCCTTTCCTCGAGTCAAAGAATACACCTTGAATGGGCATACTTTGCCAGGACAAGTTCAACAACTTAAGAAAATCTTGGTAAACAATCGCGAAATTACACCTGAAGTCACCTATAAGAAGATCAATGATACTACTGCAGAGTACTTGATGAAGCTTCGTGACGAGAAGAATTTCATCAATGCAGATATGACAGTACGCTTGCAAGTTGTAGAAAATCAGTTGCATTTTGATGTGACCAAGATTGTCAACCACAATCAAGTTACTCCAGGTCAAAAGATTGACGATGAAAGAAAACTTCTCTCCTCTATCAATTTCTTGGGGAACTCACTTGTGTCAGTTTCAAGCGACCAAACTGGGGCTAAGTTTGACGGAGCAACTATGTCAAACAATACCCATGTCAGCGGAGATGATCATATCGATGTAACCAATCCAATGAAAAACTTGGCTAAGGGTTACATGTATGGTTTTGTTTCTACAGATAAGCTTGCTGCAGGTGTTTGGAGTAACTCTCAAAACAGCTACGGTGGTGGTTCGAATGACTGGACTCGTTTGACAGCATTCAAACAAACTGTTGGAAATACAAACTATGTGGGAATCCAAAGTTCTGAGTGGCAATGGGAAAAAGCTTATAAGGGCATCGTCTTCCCAGAATACACCAAGGAACTTCCAAGTGCCAAGGTTGTTATCACCGAAGATGCCAATGCTGACAACAAAGTCGACTGGCAAGATGGTGCCATTGCTTATCGTAGCATTATGAACAACCCTCAAGGTTGGGAAAAAGTCAAGGATATCACTGCTTACCGTATCGCAATGAACTTTGGTTCTCAAGCACAAAACCCATTCCTTATGACCTTGGATGGTATCAAGAAAATCAATCTCCACACAGATGGTCTTGGGCAAGGTGTTCTCCTTAAAGGATATGGTAGTGAAGGTCACGACTCTGGTCACTTGAACTATGCTGATATTGGTAAACGTATTGGTGGTGTCGAAGACTTCAAGACCTTGATCGAAAAAGCGAAGAAATATGGTGCTCATCTAGGTATCCACGTGAACGCTTCTGAAACCTATCCTGAGTCCAAATACTTTAATGAAAATATTCTTCGTAAGAATCCAGATGGAAGCTACAGCTACGGCTGGAACTGGCTAGACCAAGGTATCAACATTGATGCTGCTTATGACTTGGCGCATGGACGTTTGGCTCGCTGGGAAGACTTGAAGAAAAAACTTGGTGAAGGTCTCGACTTTATCTATGTGGACGTATGGGGCAATGGTCAATCAGGTGATAACGGTGCCTGGGCTACCCATGTTCTTGCTAAAGAAATCAACAAACAAGGCTGGCGCTTTGCGATCGAGTGGGGTCATGGTGGTGAATACGACTCTACCTTCCAACACTGGGCAGCTGACTTGACCTATGGTGGCTACACTAATAAAGGTATCAACAGTGCTATCACCCGCTTTATCCGTAACCACCAAAAAGATTCTTGGGTTGGGGACTACAGAAGTTACGGTGGTGCAGCCAACTATCCACTTCTAGGTGGCTACAGCATGAAAGACTTTGAAGGCTGGCAAGGACGAAGCGACTACAATGGCTACGTGACTAACCTCTTTGCCCATGACGTCATGACTAAGTACTTCCAACACTTCACTGTAAGTAAATGGGAAAATGGTACACCAGTTACCATGACCGATAATGGTAGCACCTATAAATGGACTCCAGAAATGAAGGTTGAGCTAGTCGATGCAGCAGGTAACAAGGTTGTTGTAACTCGTAAGTCAAATGATGTCAATAGCCCACAATACCGTGAACGTACAGTAACTCTCAACGGACGTGTCATCCAGGATGGTTCAGCTTACTTGACTCCTTGGAACTGGGATGCGAATGGTAAGAAACTTCCTACTGATAAGGAAAAAATGTACTACTTCAATACGCAAGCTGGTGCAACAACTTGGACCCTTCCGAGCGATTGGGCAAATAGCAAGGTTTACCTTTACAAGTTAACTGACCAAGGTAAGACAGAAGAGCAGGAACTAACTGTAACAGATGGCAAGATTACCTTAGACCTTCTAGCAAATCAACCATACGTTCTCTATCGTTCAAAACAAACCAATCCTGAAATGTCATGGAGCGAAGGCATGCACATCTATGACCAAGGATTTAATAGTGGAACCTTGAAACACTGGACCATTTCAGGCGATGCTTCTAAGGCAGAAATTGTCAAGTCTCAAGGGGCAAACGATATGCTTCGTATCCAAGGCAATAAGAGCAAGGTAAGCCTTACTCAGAAACTGACTGGCTTGAAACCAAATACCAAGTATGCCGTTTATGTCGGTGTTGATAACCGTAGTAATGCTAAGGCAAGTATCACAGTGAATACTGGCGAGAAAGAAGTGACTACCTATACCAATAAGTCACTCGCTCTCAACTATATCAAAGCTTATGCTCATAACAATCGTCGTGAAAATGCTACAGTTGACAATACAAGTTACTTCCAAAACATGTATGCCTTCTTTACAACTGGATCGGATGTCTCAAATGTTACTCTTACTTTGAGTCGTGAAGCTGGTGATGAAGCAACTTACTTTGATGAAATTCGTACCTTTGAAAATAATTCAAGCATGTACGGAGAAAACCATGATACAGGTAAAGGCACCTTCAAGCAAGACTTTGAAAATGTTGCTCAAGGAATCTTCCCATTCGTAGTGGGTGGTGTCGAAGGTGTTGAAGATAACCGTACTCACTTGTCTGAAAAGCACGATCCATATACACAGCGTGGTTGGAATGGTAAGAAAGTTGATGATGTTATCGATGGAAATTGGTCACTCAAGACCAATGGACTGGTTAGCCGTCGTAACTTGGTTTACCAAACTATCCCACAAAACTTCCGCTTTGAAGCTGGTAAGACCTACCGTGTAACCTTTGAATACGAAGCAGGATCAGACAATACCTATGCTTTTGTAGTCGGTAAGGGAGAATTCCAGTCAGGTCGTCGTGGTACTCAAGCAAGCAACTTGGAAATGCATGAATTGCCAAATACTTGGACGGATTCTAAGAAAGCCAAGAAGGCAACCTTCCTCGTGACAGGTGCAGAAACAGGCGATACTTGGGTAGGAATCTACTCAACTGGAAATGCAAGCAATACTCATGGAGATGCTGGTGGAAATGCCAACTTCCGTGGTTATAACGACTTCATGATGGATAATCTTCACATCGAAGAAATTACCCTAACAGGTAAGATGTTGACAGAAAATGCTCTGAAAAACTACTTGCCAACTGTAGCCATGACCAACTACACGAAAGAGTCTATGGATGCTTTGAAGGAGGCGGTATTTAACCTCAGTCAGGCCGATGATGACATTAGTGTAGAAGAAGCGCGTGCAGAGATTGCCAAGATTGAAGCCTTGAAGAATGCTTTGGTTCAGAAGAAAACAGCCTTGGTAGCAGAAGACTTTGAAAGTTTGGATGCGCCTGCCCAACCAGGTGAAGGCCTAGAGAATGCCTTTGATGGCAATGTATCTAGCCTATGGCATACATCTTGGAGTGGTGGAGATGTTGGTAAACCAGCAACAATGGTCTTGAAAGAACCTACTGAAATCACAGGACTTCGCTATGTTCCACGTGCATCCGATTCAAATGGAAACTTGCGAGATGTGAAACTGGTTGTCACAGATGAGTCTGGCAAGGAACATACCTTTACCGTAACAGATTGGCCAAATAACAACAAACCAAAAGACATTGACTTTGGTAAGACAATCAAGGCTAAGAAAATTGTCCTTACTGGTACCAAGACATACGGAGATGGTGGAGATAAATACCAATCTGCAGCGGAACTCATCTTTACTCGTCCACAAGTAGCAGAGACACCTCTTGACTTGTCAGGCTATGAAGCAGCTTTAGCTAAGGCGCAGAAATTGACAGACAAAGAAAATCAAGAGGAAGTGGCTGGAGTTCAGGCGAGCATGAAATATGCGACGGATAACCATCTCTTGACTGAAAGAATGGTCGAGTTCTTCGCAGACTATCTCAACCAATTACAAGATAAGGCTGCTAAACCAGACGCTCCTACAAGCAGCAAGGGTGAAGAGCAACCTCCTGTTCTTGAAGTTCCTGAATATACAGGTCCTTATGGAACAGCTGGAGAAGAAGCGGCTGTTCATGACCTACCTGAGTTTAAGGGCGGTGTCAATGCGGCAGAAGCAGCTGTTCATGACTTACCTGAGTTCAAGGGTGGAGTCAATGCAGTTCAAGCCTTGGTAAACGAATTGCCAGAATACAAAGGTGGAGCCAATGCAGTTCTAGCAGCTGCAAATGAAGTTCCAGAGTATAAAGGTGGAGTCAATGCAGTTGAGGCTTTGGTAAATGAAAAGCCAGCCTACACGGGTGTATTGGCTACAGCTGGAGATCAAGCAGCTCCAACAGTTGAAAAACCTGAGTACCCGCTCACTCCAAGTCCAGTAGCTGAGACCAAAACTCTGGGAGCTAAAGATGAAGAAAAACTACCTGCTACAGGGGAGCACAGCTCAGAAGTAGCCCTCTTCTTAGCAAGTGTGAGTATCGCTTTATCTGCTGCTGTTCTTGGGACAAAACGAAAAGAAGATTAATGAGATTTGATTATTGAAGTTCAAAGTAACTTGAATCAAAAAGGAACAAACAGCCGGAGAGGACCTCTTGGTTCTCTCCTTTTTCAAAGGAGAAATGATACCGCTTACTCATGTACGCGGATGAAAGGAATAGGAGAAAGATGGATAGACATTTTTTTGAGAAACGCTGTCACTATAGTATAAGAAAATTTGCAATAGGTGCAGCCTCCGTTATGATTGGTGCTAGTATCTTTGGAGCCAATATGGTTCAGGCAGCAGAAACAGCAGCGCCTACAGAAACAGAGGGAAGCATCACCCATGTTCAAGCACTGGATAAGTTACCCGATGATTTAGCCGCTGCGCTTGAAAAAGCAGATGCAGAAGCTGCAACAGAAGCAAGTCATGAAGAAACTCCAGCGACTGATGAGGGAACCAATCCTGCAGCAAGTGAAGAGGCAAAACCAGAGACAAGTCCTGCAAGTCCCAAGCCAGCAGAAACGCCGAAACCGGTTGAAACACCAAAGGCAGACAATAAACCAGCTGAAACTGCTACGCCCACACCAAAACCAGCTGAAAAGCAAATCGAAGATAGAGAAGATGTCAACCATCTCGAAGGTGCTACTGCTCAGGCGAGCAACCATGAGACTGGTACCAACTTTACTGCAGATAAGGCTATTGACGGAGATGATAATACTCGTTGGGCTACAGACAAAGACGCACCAAAACCAACTTTTGAATTGACCCTTCCTAAGACAACCTTGATCAAACATGTAGAAATTGACTGGGATCGTCGTCTTCGTAATGGGCAAAATGACCCCAATATCAAATCTTGGAGTCTCTACTATGCAGGTCAAGAAGACGTGGGTGCTAATGGAGAAAAACAATGGAAACTAGCTCATACCAAGACTGGAGATCCAGTTTTAGACGAGAAAGTAGACCTAGCTGAAAGTATCCAAGCTAAGTATCTTAAACTTGAGGTCAATGATTACCAAGCGGGAACAATGGGCTGGAGAAATGTTGGGATCCAAGAAATTCGAGCTTATTCTAACGTTCCGGACCATAGTAAGGTAACGGATATCCGCCAAGTAACAGAACTCACAGTAGCAGAAGACGGACAGTCTCTTGTTCTACCAACTTTACCAGGAAAAGTCAGTCTCATCGGAAGCAACAAACAAGGTGTAATTGACCTTCAAAATCACATCCATAAACCTCTGACAGATCAACGCGTCAAGGTCATGGTGCAGCAAATCAAAGACAGCCATACTTTCACTAAGGAATTTGAAGTAGTCATCAAGGGGCTACATCAGGACGAGGGTGTGGGTGTAAAACCAAAAGTAGCACCAGCTGTTCAACAATGGTATGGGAAAGAAGGCCAATCTTCTATCACTTCAGATACAGTTCTTGCGACTGGAGATTCAGGATTTGATCAGGCAGCAACCTTCTACCAGTCAGACCTTGCAAGCCGTGGATTGGAACTTGCAACAGGTGACAAACAGGCTCAAAAACGAATCGAGTTTAAAAAGGTTGAAAACAAAGGTTATGGCAAGGAAGGCTATGGCATCACTATCCAAAATGATGTGATTACCATCGAAGCTGCCACAAACACAGGAGCCTTCTACGCAACTCGTACTCTTCTTCAAATGGGAGAAACAGACCTACAAAATGGCGAAATTCGTGATTTCCCAAGTTTCAGCCACCGTGGCTTTATGCTGGATACAGGTCGTAAATTTATCCCTTATGACACCCTTGTAGACATCATGCTCAACATGGCCTACTACAAGATGAACGACTTGCAGTTGCACCTTAATGATAACTATATCTTCCTCAAGGAACACTTGGCAGGTAAGAATTTAAGTCCAGAAGAACAACTCAAGTATGTACTTGAACATGCCAAGACTGGTTTCCGTTTGGAGACAGATATTGTCGGTAAGAATGGTCAAAAATTGACATCAGATGAGCATTATACTAAGGAAGAAATGCAAAATCTGATTAAATTGGCCAAGGCCTTGCATATCAACCTAGTACCAGAAATTGATACACCAGGTCATGCCCTGTCCTTTGTCAAAGTTCGTCCAGACCTCATGTATCAAGGTAGTCTGAGCGATTATGCAGGCAAGCACAATGTTGAGCGCGTAGCCATGCTGGACTTGGATAACAAGTACGATGAGACATTAGCTTTTGTCAAATCAGTCTATGACAAGCTCCTCGATGGTCCAGATGCACCGCTTCATGGGGTATCTACTGTTCATATCGGAACGGATGAATACTATGGTAGCAGAGAAAGCTATCGCCGCTATGTCAATGACCTTATCAAATACATTAAAGGGAAAGGCTATACCCCTCGTATCTGGGGCTCGCTCAGTGCGAAACGTGGGAACACTCCTGTTGATTGGAACGGAGTAGAAGTTGATATCTGGAGCATTGGCTGGCAACGACCAAATGAAGCCATTGCTCAGGGAGCTAAGATTATCAACATCACGGATGTGCCGACATATAGTGTCCCAAGTGGAAGCAATAGTCAAGCAGCCTACGGGGACTATGCTAACTACGAACGTCAGTACAATAGCTGGACACCGAATGATTTCAGAACAGGTGGAGGTCCACTTCTACCAGCTTCTCATCCAAGTATCCTTGGTGGTGGTCACGCAGTTTGGAATGATAATATCGACCTTCATGAGACCGGTTTGACCTCTTATGATATCTTTAAACGCTTCTTCAAGAGCATGCAAACCACTGCGGAACGCACCTGGGGATCTGACCGTGCAGCTGCGACCTTTGCAGAACGCACCCTACCAACGAGTCCTTATGCGCCACAGTCAAATCCTGATAAAGAGATTGATCAAAGCGACTTGTTTACCATCAATTCTGAAACAGTCAAGAACTATGCAAGCAAGAAAGTGAAGACAAGCGAGCAGGGATTGGCTTTTGAGAAAGACAGCAGTATCGAAGGCTTGGCTGGTGATGTTGGTCCAAGTCACGTCTTGAAGTTTGATGTGACTGTCACTGGAGACGGGGAACAAACCTTCTCAACAAGTGGGGACAACCGTATCTATCTAGCTGATAAGGACGGCTATCTTGCTTACCAGTTTGAACAGTTCCATATCCAATTCAATAAAAAACTTGAAAAGAACAAACGTTATCAAATCTCTATCGTGACCAAACCACAATCAACGGAAGTCTATGTGGATGGTGAAAAGATTGAACGTATCGCAAATCCAGCCCACCCTCGCTTTGCCCACAATAGCTTGGTACTACCGCTTGAAAGCATCGGTGGTTTCAAAGGAATCTTGCATAGCGCAGAGTTGTCAGACAAACCATTTGTAAATCCTCGCTTGATTTCAAATGATAAAATTACTGCAACCGCAAGCAGTCAGCAACTTCCAGGAAACGCGACTGAAGGTGCTGTTGAAAAGGCCTTTGACAATGATCCAAATACCTTCTGGCATACTAAGTGGACTGGTGACACTGCGCCATACACCCTTACTATGACCTTGAAAGAAGCAGAAAAAGTCAATGGTTTAACTTATCTCCCACGTCCAGGTGGTGGAAATGGTGTCGTGACACGCTACGAAATCTACGCACAAAAAGATGGCCAAATGGTCAAGGTTTCAGAAGGAAGCTGGGACAACAACGCCCAAGAAAAAACAGTCAACTTTGCGGCGGTGCATACCAACAAGATTGAGTTGAAAGTATTGGAAGGCGTTGGTGGTTTTGCAAGTGCAGCTGAAGTTCATCTATTGAAACCTGCCAAAGAAGGACAAGAAACACCTGAACCAAGTCAGCCTCAACCACCATCTACTCCTGAAAAACCAAAAGTAGACCAAACAGGTGATGGAACAGTTGAATTGGCAGATCAATTCACTGCAAGCAAACCAGCTAGCGAAGACAGCATTGCAGCTGCCAGCAAGAGCGCAGACTATCTCAAGAAAGAGTACAAGGTCTTCCCAACGCCACAAAAAGTGACTTATGGAGAAGGAGTCACAGCCCTTCGTAAGCAAGTCAATCTGGTTATGGGCGATCAACTCGATATCTATACTCGCAATCGCTTGAAGAGTGTCTTGCAGGACAATCAAGTATCTTATACAACTGGTAAGGCGGCAATCGCTGGCGCCACCAATATCTATCTTGGAGTGCATGGACAAGGTTCACAAGCAGAACAAAACTTGTCTAAGGTTTCAGCAGGCCTCTTTGACAAGATTGACGCCTATGTTTTGAGCATCAAGGATAATTCGATTTCCATCGTCGGAAAAGACACAGATGCGGTCTTCTATGGTTTGACAACCTTGAAACATATGCTCAAGGAAAGTCAAGTTCCAGTCCTTCGCAATGTGACAGTAGAAGATTACGCAGAGCTCAAGAACCGTGGTTTCATCGAAGGTTACTATGGAAACCCATGGTCTAACGCAGATCGTGCAGAGCTCATGCGTTTTGGTGGCGATTTGAAATTGAACCAATACTTCTTTGCACCAAAAGATGATCCATACCACAACAAGAAATGGCGTGAACTCTATCCAGAAGAAAAACTAGCTGAAATCCGTGAACTTGCTCGTGTCGGAAATCAAAGTAAAACCCGCTATGTCTGGACTATCCATCCATTCATGAACAACCGCATCCGCTTTGGAAATGAAGCACATTACCAAGAAGATTTGGCAACCATCAAGGCCAAATTTACCCAGTTGATGAAAGTGGGTGTCCGCGAATTTGGTATCCTTGCAGATGATGCACCAAGCCCAGTTGGAGGCTACAATAGCTACAACCGCTTGATGCAAGATATGACCAAGTGGTTGACTGAAATGCAGGGAACCTACAGCGGTCTTCGTAAAGAAATGATCTTTGTTCCTGGCCAGTATTGGGGTAATGGACGTGAGGATGAGTTGAAATCCCTCAATGAAAATCTCCCAAGTTCAACATCCATGACCTTGACGGGTGGTAAGATTTGGGGTGAAGTCTCTGAAAGCTTCCTTTCAACTCTCAAGAACAATCTATCCGCAGGTGGCAAGCCCTATCGCCCAGTTTCACTTTGGATTAACTGGCCTGTAACAGATAACTCTAAACAACACTTGATTCTAGGTGGTGGTGAGAAATTCCTTCATCCAAATGTGGATCCAAGCTTGCTATCTGGTATCATGTTGAACCCAATGCAACAGTCTGAACCATCTAAGATTGCCCTCTTTTCAGGAGCTCAATACTCATGGAAACAGTGGAAATCAGAAGAAGAAGCTAAGAAAATCAATGACATTGCCTTCAACTTTGTAGAAAATGGTCATTTTGAAGATAGCAAGGTATCAGCAGCCTTCCGTGAACTTGGTAAGCACATGATCAACCAAAACATGGATGGTCGTGTCGTTAAACTAGAAGAATCTGTAGACTTGGCTCCAAAATTGACAGACTTCATGACCAAGCTCAAAGCAGGTCAGGATGTGACTGCAGAACGTGCAGCCTTGCGAGCTGAATTTGCCAAGATTAAAGAAGCAGCCGAACTTTACAAAGCATCGGGCGACCAAAAGATGGTTGCGCAAATCCACTATTGGTTGGATAATGCAATCGATCAAATGAATGCCCTTGATGCCTTCCTTACAGGAACTGAAGCCATGGCTACAAACGATGCAGCCAAACTTTGGGATAGCTACTATAAAGGTTTGAAATTGTACGAACAGTCTCAAACTCACACCTTCCATTATGTAGACCATATGGAAAAGGCTGAATTGGGTGTTCAACATATTCGTCCATTTATCCTATCCTTGAAAGAAGTTCTAGCGTCTGAAGTTCAAAAAGTCTTGCATCCAGACCAAATCATCAGTACCTTTATTACCAATCGAACAGGTGTAGAGGGTGGCTTGGCAGAAGTAACGGATGGCGATTTGGCAACTCATGCGATTATTAAATCACCAAATAGCATCAAGACAGGTGATTATATTGGTATGAAGTTCAACAAACCAGTAGCGATTCAAACCTTGACCTTTGCTATGGGAACGCAGGCAAATCCACGTGATACCTTTAGTAAGGCAGAAGTGCAGTATCAAGATGAAAACGATAACTGGATAACCTTGA
The DNA here is from genome assembly GCF_000257455.1 of Streptococcus oralis SK610. Taxonomy (GTDB): domain Bacteria; phylum Bacillota; class Bacilli; order Lactobacillales; family Streptococcaceae; genus Streptococcus; species Streptococcus oralis_CB. Next base: position 48,462 of record NZ_AJKQ01000025.1, on the reverse strand, counting down.
AAGAGCCAAGCTATGTCGGAAATGAATCCCTGCTTAAGTTTGAAAATCTCACTATCAAGGCCAAGGCAGTTCGCATGATTGCGACAGCAGACCGCGAGAACACTTGGTTTGCAGTTCAGGAAATTGCAGTCAACCGTCCAGTTGAAAAAGCTCGTAGCCAACAAGCAACGACAGTTAGTCTAAGCTCAAACTTAGTTTACAAACTAAATACCTCAGCCCGTCAAATCACTGATGGCAAGGACAATACAGAAGCCATGATGGCAAATGCTGACGGTAGCAATACAACTCCAGTAGATGCCTGGGCACAACTGGACCTCGGTGAAGTCAAGTCAGTCACTAAAGTACGACTTCGCCAAGGAACGGGTGATAAACTTGCCGCAGGTGTACTTGAGTATTCTACAGACGGAACTGCATGGCAAGAGTTGGATCGCCTATCAGGAGAACAAACCAAGGAAGTGACCAGAGCGATCAACGCTCGTTACATCCGAGTCCGCAATACCAAGGCTCTCGACCTCTGGTGGCGTATCCAGGACTTCTCTGTTGAGACACGATCTGGAAACAGTGAGTTAACGGATACCAACGTTGATGCCTTGAAGGAAACGCCGGTGGTGGATAGCTTGGGCAGTTACGAGCTTCAAATTCCGGCTGGAACCAAACTCCCTGCTCATAGCTATCTAGGAATGAAGCTTGACCGTATCCATCAGGTCAAGAGCATCCAGCTCCAAGGCCAAGCCAACCCTGCTCTTAGTCTAGAGTACTCTGCAAACGCTCAAGAATGGCTACCAGCGAGCCAGTTGACTGATAGATCTGCAGCAAGCCACTTAGTACGTTATGTGCGTCTGGTCAATAAAACAGATCAGGAGCAAGCTATTACAGCGACTTCTCTCCTTGTGACGACTAAAGAAGTGCAACCAACCAAATTGGAATCAACTTCAATGGGAATTCACCCAGCATATGGTAGCAATGATGTTCGTAAACTGAACAACCTAGATCAATTATTTGATGGTGTTTACAACAACTTCGTTGAGTTTTCAGACTATGCTCGTAAAGATGGTCATGTGACCTTGAAACTTGGCAGCGAACGCACTATCAAGAAGATTAGAGCCTACATCCAAGACGGAACTCAAAACTACCTTCGTGATGGTAAGATCCAAGTCAGCCAAGATGGTAAAACTTGGACAGATGTCGTGACAGTAGGAGATGGTGTAGCCAATAGCCAACACGATGATTCATTGACAGATGGTTGGACACATGATTCTAAGATGCCAGGAAATCGCTACATAGAGGGTGAATTGACGACACCAGTCAAAGCTAACTATCTTCGTGTCCTCTATACAGCGGATTATGATGCCCGTTTTGTAGGATTTACAGAATTGGTCATTAACGATGGTGAATTTGTCAAACCAATCAATGATCCAACAGTAGAAGGAAGTAGTGGAGAAAGCCAAGGCAACCTTTATAATAATCTTGTAGACGGCAAAGTCTTGACCAGCTACAAGTCTGAAAAAGACAAGGGCGAGTTGGTTTATCACTTGTCTGAACCGACCAATGCTAACCACCTTCGTCTCGTTTCCAGTCTTCCTGAAGGAGCGCAAGCACGTGTTCTTGCTAGAACACTCAAGGATGGTCAAGACAGTTGGACAGACCTCGGTGCCATTACATCTAGTCTCCAAACCTTCGCTATCCGAAATGGTGGCTCTCTTCTAGACGTCAAATTAGTCTGGGAAGGTGGCAAGGCTGAGTTTTATGAATTGGCAAGCTTCCATCAAGAATTAACAGAGGAACCGGTTCAATCAAGTAAGGGGGAAGAACCAGCACCCGTTCTTGAGGTTCCTGAATTCACAGGTGGTGTCAATGCAGTTGAAGCCTTGGTACATGAGCTTCCAGAGTACACTGGTCCAGTAGCAACAGTAGGTGACCAAGCTGCTCCAACAGTAGAGAAACCTGAGTTCAAGGGTGGTGTCAATGCAGTTGAAGCCCTAGTACATGAACTTCCAGAGTACACAGGCCCAGTAGCGACAGTAGGTGACCAAGCTGCTCCAACAGTTGAGAAACCTGAGTTCAAGGGCGGTGTCAATGCAGTGATGGCTCTAGTGCATGAATTGCCAGAATACACAGGCCCAGTAGCAACAGTAGGCGACCAAGCTGCTCCAACAGTAGAGAAACCTGAGTTTAAACTTAGCTCACTTGCTTCAGATGAAGATAAGACACCGGCACCGGATCTAAAACAAGAAGTGAGGAAGCAAGAAACAGCTGAACAAAGCTTGCCAGCAACAGGTGAAAGTAAATCTGACACAGCCCTCTTCCTAGCAGGTGTTAGCCTAGCCCTATCTGCTCTCTTTGTAGCAAAAACAAAGAAAGACTAGTATTTAGTAAAACCTCTTAACAAGATTACGAAATCTGTTTCCTATCTTTCCCAATGAGGTTTATAGTACAGAAAAGCCTGAGAAGATGTCTTCTCAGGCTTTTGTTAAGCACATAAATACGATACTGCTATGAAAAAATCACCCAGAATATTCTGGGTGATAAATGTTATGGTTGTGCTGGTTGAGGATTCTGATTTTGGTTCTGGTTTTGTTGACCAGGGGTTGTATTTGGTTGCTGGTTATTGGTATTATTGTTTGCACTATTATTCGTGCTTGGAGTAGTTGAGCTTGACTGTGAAGTTGAACTTTCTGAAGTCGAGCTCGAACTTTCAGGTGTTGGGGCCTGTTGCGGAGCAGGAGCAGTCCATGCAGAACGAGCACCGTTTTTAAAGACGAACTCACCACTTCGATAGAGGCCTTCTGGCATAGTCCAGTCGCCAGGGTTGTTATCCTCAGACAGATAAGTCATCATTGAACGGTAAACCTTAGCTGCAACATAGAAGCCATCACCAACGATAGGAGTAAGGCGGTTTGAGTAACCTGTCCATACCGCCATTGAATATTTGCGAGTATAACCAACAAACATTTCGTCTGGAGCTACATAACCAGTATTTTTGATGTAGTTTTCAATTTCATCATCTGTATAGTTTGATGTACCAGTCTTACCAGCTTGAGGTAGCCAAGGGAGATAAGCACCACGACCCGTTCCGTATGCTAAGACAGTCTTCATCATTTCTGTCATCATATAGGCGGTCGTCTCTTTCATGGCACGAGTACCAGGATCAGCGTATTCTTTTGAGCTACCATCGCTAAAGACGATTTTGTTGATATACATTGGTTTATGGTAGATACCACCGTTAGCAAAAGCAGCGTAAGCAGCAGCCATTTTCTCACTACTTGCTCCGTACTTTTTGTTTGACTCAGTCGTATTACTTGAAATCGCGTTGGCATAGTGCATATCTGGATAGTCAATACCGATTCCATTTAGGAAGGTCTTGGCTCTATCCAAACCGACTTTGTTCAAGGTTTCTACAGCAGTAACGTTCCGTGATTGTTGGAGCGCATATTGGATGGTGATGTTTCCAAAATAACTTCTATCCCAGTTGTAAACAGGGGTATCTGTTCCAGGATAGTTATAAGGAACATCATGTACAATCGAAGCAGTTGAGTCGTAGATGTCATACTCCAAGGCAGGAGCATAGTCTGTGATCGGCTTCATGGTAGAACCCCAGTCACGGTTGGTTTCAACAGCTTGGTTGATTCCGAAGGAAACATTGCTTGATTGGTGACGAGAACCTAACTGAGCAATGACTTTCCCGTTTGTCACATCCACAATCGTTGAAGCTACTTGCATTTCATCGTCAGGATAGTTGACATACTCGTCGGTATTGTAGATATCCCAGAGATGTTGTTGAACTTTAGGATCAACGTTGGTGTAGACATCCATACCAGTCGTTAAGAGATTGTAGCCTGTTTCTTGTTCGACTTGATCGATTACCTCTTTGAGATAGTTGTCCATGTGTGGAGGATAACTATTAGCCGATTTTAGACTTTGAAGTCCATCTGTAATCGGAGTATTAATCGCTTTTTCGTATTGCTCAGCTGAAATGTAACCTTGCCCCTTCATCTCAGAGAGGACGAGATTACGACGTTCTTGAGCGGCTTCTGGATGCGAGTATGGATCATACTGGTTTGGAGCCTGAGGCATACCAGCAAGGAGAGCCAGTTGAGGAATACTTAAATCTTTGAGATCCTTGCCATAGTAACTTTGGGCAGCTGTCTGCATTCCGTAGTTACCGTTTGACATGTAAACCTTGTTGATGTAGTAGGTCAAAATCTCTTGTTTAGTCGCTTTTTGTTCTAGCTGAACAGCTAACCAAGCTTCCTGGGCCTTACGAGAAAGAGTCTGATCAGAAGTTGACGTAGAGAAGTAAGTTAATTTAATCAACTGCTGTGTCAAGGTGGAAGCTCCTTGCAGACCTCCACCACCACGAAGGTTTCGGAGGGTAGCACCTAGGATACGGATCGTGTCGATTCCTCGGTGATTAAAGAAGCGATGGTCCTCAATCGAAACAATAGCGTTGACCAAATCGGTCGGTATTTCGTTTGCTTGGGCATTGACCCGACGTTCCGATCCAAGATCAGCGATAAGCTCGTCATTGCTATCATAGATCTTACTTGACGTTGTAGCGACTAGTTTACTTTCAGAAAGTTCGGGAGCCTTGTTAACATAGTAGAGGAAGAGACCTCCACCTAGCATTACAGCTGCGATAAATACAGTTAAGAGACTGATACTGACATACTTAGCTATTCGCAGAAAAGTTTGTTTGTTCATCTTGTTTTACCACCTAGTAAATGTTCTTTGATAATGTCGAGATAGGGAATTTGAGGAAAGGCACCAGGCTCAATCCTATATCCATTTTCTCGAATATATCCAAGTGGCATTGACTTCTGTCCCTTATCCTGATGATAGAAACGGATCAAGTCAATAGCCGGTAATAAGTAGGTTTCTTGCTGAGAAGAAAAGTGAAGGAGTACAAAGCAGATTCCTTGCTGGGCAAGGACTTGTTCCATATGCTGGATCTGATGGAGATGAAAATTCTTCATCGGTATTGCATGTTTTTGCCTGGTTTCCTTTGCTTCAAAGTCGATGTAGTATCCATCATAAACCCCTGAATAGTCAGTAGTTGAGGCTTGTCTAAAGTAGGCTTCAACGATCTTGGCACGACTTCTTTGGGGATAGTCGACACGTACGATTTGGATGGGAGTCGGTTTCTTGTGAATAACAGCTAACCCATGCGACAAATAGTAGTCGTTCGTAGCATTGATCATCTTTTCAAAAGACATTCCCCGATTTGCGAAATTTTTAGTTTGTGACAGGGGTGCTTGCCTCTTTTGAGATGAAATTTTATGTGGATAGTTGACCATAATTCTCCTTATTGGTACAATAACATCACTCTATTATATCATAAATTTACAAAGAAAGGGTTAAAAATGACATCAGCCTTGATTTTAGGCTATTCAGCCTTGGACCTTGGTCTCTTTAATGACAAGGATATTCGCGTTGATATTATCAAAACAGCCATTCGGAGAGACCTGGAACGTCTAGCAGAGGATGGGGTGACCTGGCTTGTCTTTACAGGGACCTTGGGCTTTGAGTACTGGGCGCTTCAGGTGGCGAAAGACATGAAAGCAGACTATGGATTTCAGTTGGCGACCATTTTTGATTTTGAAACCCATGGCAGTAATTGGAATGAAGCAAATCAAGCGAAATTGAGTGAGTTCAAGCAGGTTGATTTTGTCAAATACGCCTATCCACAATATGAGCACAAGGGACAATTACGCGATTATCAAAAATTTCTGCTGAAAAATACAGATACTTGTTACCTTTTTTACGACGAAGAAAACGAAACCAAGTTACGATATTTTTACCAAATGATGAAAAATCAAGCGGACTATGTTACAAGAAGATTAACATTTGAGGACTTGAATGAAATAGTAGAAAATTTTTCTGAAAAGTAAGCCTTTGACCTTGATTTTTACTTGTCTTTTTTTATATAATAATACTAGTAAACCAGAATGGAGAGAGACATGGCAAGTATTATATTTTCAGCGAAAGATATTTTTGAACAAGAATTTGGACGTGAAGTACGTGGATACAGCAAAGCAGAGGTAGACGAATTCCTAGATGATGTGATTAAGGATTATGAAACCTACGCGGCTTTGGTCAAATCTCTTCGTCAAGAGATTGCTGATTTGAAGGAAGAATTATCTCATAAACCACAGGTAGCTCCAACTCAACCAGACTCTATTGAAGTAACAGCTTCTACTTCAATGACAAACTTTGATATTTTGAAACGCTTAAATCGTCTCGAAAAAGAAGTATTTGGTAAGCAAATCTTAGACAACCAAGATTTATAATTGACTAAGGAATGAGTGCAATTTTTGGATAATCGCGTGAAGAGGTTTTCTTTTCATGAGGAAAGTCCATGCTAGCACAGGCTGTGATGCCTGTAGTGTTTGTGCTAGGCGAATCCATAAGCCTAGGGACGAGAAATCGTTACGGCAGTCGAAATGGCTAAGTCTTCGGATAGGTCAGAATAGGCTTGAAAGTGCCACAGTGACGGAGTCTTTCTGGAAACAGAGAGAGTGGAACGCGGTAAACCCCTCAAGCTAGCAACCCAAATTTTGGTCGGGGCATGGAGTGCACGGAAACGAACGTAGTACTCTGACTGCTAGCAGATTTATGCTGTTAGCGGTAGACAGATGATTATCGAAGGAAGTGGTCCTAGTCACTTCTGGAACAAAACATGGCTTATAGAAAATTGCATATAGGTTGGGGCTGAGAAATCTTTCTCAACCTCATTTTTTAAAGTGAACAAGAGAGAGGTCTTGCAAGACTAGAAATGAAAGAACAATTTAATTTAATCGCAACTGCTGCGGCGGGTCTTGAGGCTGTCGTTGGACGTGAGGTGCGAGACCTTGGTTATGATTGCCAGGTTGAAAATGGGCGTGTCCGCTTCCAAGGAGATGTGAAGGCAATCATTGAGAACAACCTTTGGCTTCGCGCGGCGGATCGCATCAAGATTGTAGTCGGAAGTTTTCCAGCTAAGACTTTTGAAGAGCTTTTTCAAGGAGTTTTTGCTCTAGATTGGGAAAACTATCTCCCTCTAGGAGCACGTTTCCCGATATCAAAGGCAAAATGTGTGAAGTCTAAACTCCACAATGAGCCCAGTGTTCAGGCTATTTCTAAGAAGGCTGTTGTGAAGAAGTTACAAAAACACTATGCCCGTCCAGAAGGAGTTCCCTTGATGGAAACGGGTCCCGAGTTTAAGATTGAGGTATCTATCCTGAAAGATGTGGCAACTGTCATGATTGACACGACTGGTTCTAGCCTCTTTAAGCGTGGTTATCGTACGGAAAAGGGTGGAGCGCCGATCAAAGAAAACATGGCAGCAGCCATTTTACAACTATCTAATTGGTATCCAGACAAGCCCTTGATTGATCCGACCTGTGGTTCAGGAACGTTCTGTATCGAGGCGGCTATGATTGCTAGAAAGATGGCTCCAGGACTTCGCCGTTCCTTTGCTTTTGAGGAATGGAACTGGGTCAGCGATCGGTTAATCCAAGAAGTTCGCACAGAGGCGGCTAAGAAAATTGATCGTGAACTTGAGCTGGACATTATGGGCTGTGATATAGATGCTCGCATGGTGGAAATTGCCAAGGCAAATGCTCAAGCAGCAGGTGTCGCAGGTGACATCACCTTTAAGCAAATGCGGGTACAGGACTTGCGCACAGACAAGATTAATGGCGTTATCATTTCCAATCCACCATATGGGGAACGCTTGTCTGATGATGCAGGAGTTACCAAGCTCTATGCTGAGATGGGACAGGTCTTTGCACCACTGAAAACGTGGAGTAAGTTTATCCTGACGAGTGACGAAGCTTTTGAAAGCAAGTACGGAAGTCCAGCTGATAAAAAACGAAAACTCTATAACGGGACCTTAAAAGTGGATTTGTATCAATACTTTGGTCAGCGTGTCAAACGCCAAGAGGTAAAATAGAAAGGTGAACTCATGAGTAAGAAAAGACGTGATCGTCATAAAAAAGGACATCAAGAACCACAATTCGACTTTGACGAAGCAAAAGACTTGACTGTTGGTCAGGTCATTCGTAAGAATGAAGAGGTTGAAGCAGGAGTATTGCCTGAGGACAGTATCTTAGACAAATACATCAAACAGCACCGTGAAGAAATCGAAGCCGACAAGTTTGAAACTCGTCAGTTCAAAAAAGAAGAACTGGCTTCTACTCAAAACCTAGAGGAAATGATCCAAGAAGTTCGTGAATCAAGTGAATCTTCTGAACAGGTAGACGATTCAGACCTGGTTTCTGAGGAATCTATTGAAAAGATAGAAAATGAAGAGACTACTCAGTTTGTTCCACCACTTCAAGATGAAGAAAGTGCTGAAATAGAGCCTCTCGTTTTAACAGAAACAGAGCCCAAGGAAATAAACGAGGAACAAGAAGAGGAGACCTATACACCTCTATCACGTTCGGCTCAAACAGAACCTGAAAAAGGCTCTAAGAAGAAAGGTGTCATCATCATTGCTTCGGTAGTAGCTGCAATCCTTGTGCTTGCTGGAACATATTATGTCTACCGCCAAGTATCTCGTTCAAACCAAGAAATCCAGTCTTCTCAAGCAGCCTCTTCGGATGATCACGGGACACAAACAGCTTTGAAAGACTTCAATGATCTCTATGATACTTTCTATACAGATGCTAATAAGACTGCTCTGAAAAACAGCCAGTTTGATAAATTGAGCCAACTGAAAACCTTGCTAGATAAGTTAGAAGGTAGCCGTGATTATACACTAGCTAAGTCAAGATATGATAGCCTAGCAACTCAAATCAAGGCTATTCAAGATGTTAATGCCCTCTTTGAAAGTCCAGCTGTTACGGACGGTGTCTTGGATACCAATGCGAAAGCCAAAGCAGACGCTAAATTTACAGAAATTAAGACAGGGAACACAGAACTAGACAAACTCTTGGATAAGGCCATTAGTCTTGGTAAGAGTCAACAAACCAGTGCTTCCAGCTCAAGTTCAAGCTCTAGCACGAGTCAAGAAAGCTCAAGTTCAGCTACAGAAAGCAATGCAAGCAGTACGACACCTTCTACAAGCACTACGGCACCAGCTAGAGATACGAATGGTGGTTTGTCTAGCGATGGGGTTAATCTTCAAAGAAGTGCTAGTCGTGTACCTTACAACCAATCAGCTGTAGATGATAGCAACAACCCCGCTTGGACGTTTGCGGATGGTGTATTGGAACAAGTTCTAGCAACATCACGTGCTCGTGGCTATATCACTGGAAATCAATATATCCTAGAACGTGTCAATATCGTAAACGGAAATGGTTATTACAACCTCTATAAACCTGATGGAACCTATCTCTTCACCCTCAACTGTAAGACGGGTTACTTTGTAGGGAATGGTTCTGGTCACGCTGATGACTTGGATTACTAGGACTCCGTTACAAAATTCTTTCCTTTCATAGGTAAAAATGATAAAATAAAACATATTAAACAAGAGGAGTGTCACATGACAAAAGCTAACTTTGGTGTCGTTGGTATGGCCGTAATGGGTCGTAACCTTGCCCTAAATATCGAATCTCGTGGTTATACAGTTGCCATTTACAACCGTAGTAAAGAAAAAACAGAAGATGTGATTGCTTGCCATCCTGAAAAGAACTTTGTGCCAAGCTATGACGTGGAAAGCTTTGTAAACTCAATCGAAAAACCTCGTCGTATCATGCTCATGGTTCAAGCTGGACCTGGTACAGACGCAACTATCCAAGCTCTTCTTCCACACCTTGATAAGGGTGATATCTTGATTGACGGAGGAAACACTTTCTACAAAGATACCATTCGTCGTAACGAAGAGTTGGCAAACTCAGGGATCAACTTTATCGGTACTGGGGTTTCTGGTGGTGAAAAAGGTGCCCTTGAAGGTCCTTCTATCATGCCTGGTGGACAAAAAGAAGCCTACGAATTGGTTGCTGATGTTCTTGAAGAAATCTCAGCTAAAGCACCAGAAGATGGTAAACCATGTGTGACTTACATCGGTCCTGATGGAGCTGGTCACTATGTGAAAATGGTTCACAACGGTATCGAGTATGGTGACATGCAATTAATCGCAGAAAGTTATGACCTCATGCAACACTTGCTTGGCCTTTCTGCAGAAGACATGGCTGAAATCTTTACTGAGTGGAACAAGGGTGAATTGGACAGCTATTTGATCGAAATCACAGCTGATATCTTGAGCCGTAAAGACGATGAAGGTCAAGATGGACCAATCGTAGATTACATCCTTGATGCCGCAGGTAATAAGGGAACTGGTAAATGGACTAGCCAATCAGCTCTTGACCTTGGTGTGCCATTGTCACTTATCACTGAGTCAGTATTTGCTCGCTATATCTCTACATACAAAGAAGAGCGTGTGCATGCTAGCAAGGTACTTCCAAAACCAGCTGCCTTCAAGTTTGAAGGAGACAAGGCTGAGTTGATCGAAAAGATTCGTCAAGCCCTTTACTTCTCAAAAATTATCTCATATGCACAAGGTTTTGCCCAATTGCGTGTGGCTTCTAAAGAAAATAACTGGAACTTGCCATTTGCGGACATCGCCTCTATCTGGCGTGATGGCTGTATCATCCGTTCTCGTTTCTTGCAAAAGATCACAGATGCCTATAACCGCGATGCTGATCTTGCAAACCTTCTCTTGGATGAGTACTTCTTGGATGTTACTGCTAAGTACCAACAAGCAGTTCGTGATATCGTAGCTCTTGCTGTTCAAGCTGGTGTACCAGTACCAACTTTCTCAGCAGCCATTACTTACTTTGATAGCTATCGTTCAGCAGACCTTCCTGCTAACTTGATCCAAGCACAACGTGACTACTTTGGTGCTCACACTTACCAACGTAAAGACAAAGAAGGAACATTCCACTACTCTTGGTATGACGAAAAATAAGTAGGTCTGCCATGGGGAAACGGATTTTATTACTTGAGAAAGAACGAAATCTCGCTCATTTTCTCAGTCTGGAACTCCAAAAAGAGCAATACCGTGTTGATCTGGTCGAGGAGGGGCAAAAAGCCCTCTCCATGGCTCTCCAGACGGACTATGACTTGATTTTACTGAATGCTCATCTGGAGGATATGACGGCCCAGGATTTTGCAGAGAGGCTGAGTCGGACAAAACCAGCCTCGGTGATCATGGTCCTGGACCATCGCGAAGAATTGCAAGACCAGATTGAGACAATCCAGCGCTTCGCCGTTTCTTACATCTATAAGCCAGTGATTATTGATAATCTAGTAGCTCGTATTTCAGCGATTTTCCGAGGTCGGGACTTCATTGACCAGCACTGTAGTCAGATGAAGGTTCCAACGTCTTATCGCAACCTGCGTATGGATGTAGAACATCATACCGTTTATCGTGGCGAGGAGATGATTGCTCTGACGCGCCGTGAATATGACCTTTTGGCCACTCTCATGGGAAGCAAGAAGGTCTTGACTCGTGAGCAGTTGTTGGAAAGTGTTTGGAAGTATGAAAGTGCGACAGAAACCAATATCGTGGATGTTTATATCCGTTATCTACGTAGCAAGCTTGACGTAAAAGGTCAAAAAAGCTACATTAAAACCGTGCGTGGTGTTGGTTACACCATGCAAGAATAGAAAAGCAGTTGCAGTTCATTTGGAACTGCTTTTTTGTGAATTTTTCTATATTGACATACAATCAGACCTTTGCTACAATCAGTTATGGAGGAAAAATCTAATGAAATTTTTGAAAAAAATGATGCAAGTTGGACTAGCAGTCTTTTTCTTTGCTTTGCTAGCGACAAGTACCGTATTGGCGGATACCACAGGTGGACAGTTTGCTGAAAAGGACAATAGAAAATATTATATAAAAGATGAGAATAAGGCTATCTACTGGCATAAAATAGACGGGAAAATGTACTATTTTGGTGGTAGAGGAGAGATGGTTGTCGGTTGGCAATACTTAGAAATTCCTGGGACAGGCTATCGTGATAATTTATTCTCTAACAATCCAGTCTTAGAAATCGGACTTCAACAGAAGTGGTACTATTTTGGACAAGATGGTGCTTTGCTAGAACAGACAGAGAAACAAGTCTTAGAGGCAAAATCGTCTGAAAATACAGGAAAAGTATATGGTGAACAGTACAATCCTTCTACCGAGAAGAGAACCTATTACTTCGATGAAGATTACGCCTTGAAGACAGGTTGGATTTATGAAGATGGTCATTGGTATTATTTAAATAAGCTTGGAAATTCTGGCGATGATTCTTACTATCCACTACCAATTGGTGAAATGGCTAAGGGTTGGACTCAAGATTTTCATGTTATTTTTGGCATTGACAGAAGCAAACCTGCTCCATGGTACTATTTAGATCCAGAAACTGGTATTATGCAAACTGGTTGGAAACAACTTGGCAATAAGTGGTACTATCTTCGTTCATCAGGAGCTATGGCGACTGGCTGGTATCAAGAAGGCTCATCTTGGTACTATTTAGATGCTCAAAATGGTGATATGAAGACAGGTTGGGCTTATGTTGGTAACAAGTGGTACTATCTCCGTTCATCAGGAGCTATGGTAACAGGCTGGCTTCAAGACGGCTCAACTTGGTACTACCTACATGCAAGTAATGGCGATATGAAGACAGGCTGGTTCCAAGTCAATGGCAAATGGTACTACGCTTATAGTTCAGGTGCTTTAGCAGTGAATACGACCGTAGAAGGCTATTACGTCAACTATAATGGCGAATGGGTTCAATAATGAAAGAGGCGATTGTGAAGGAAACAATCGCTTTTTTTGTGAAAATATAATAAAATAGATAGGAAAGAATAAATACTTGTATGATAAATAAGACGGTCTTTTCGTCTAGCAAAAGGAAAAAATGACAAAAGAAATTGGTGTCGGTCAGGCACATAGTAAGATTATTTTAATAGGAGAGCATGCAGTCGTTTACGGCTATCCTGCTATTTCCTTGCCTCTCTTAGAGGTGGAAGTGACTTGTAAGGTAGTTCCTGCAGCGAGTCCATGGCGTCTCTATGAGGAGGATACCTTGTCTATGGCGGTGTATGCTTCGCTTGAGCATCTAAATATCAAGGATGCCTGCATTCGCTGTGTGATTGACTCAGCTATCCCTGAAAAACGAGGGATGGGTTCGTCAGCAGCTATCAGTATAGCAGCCATTCGAGCTGTTTTTGACTACTATCAAGCCGACTTGCCTCATGATGTATTGGAAATCTTGGTCAATCGGGCTGAAATGATTGCCCATATGAATCCAAGTGGTTTGGATGCTAAGACCTGTCTCAGCGACCAGCCTATTCGCTTTATTAAAAACGTTGGATTTTCAGAGCTTGAGATGGATCTATCCGCCTATTTGGTGATTGCTGATACGGGCGTGTATGGTCACACTCGTGAAGCCATCCAAGTGGTTCAAAGCAAGGGGAAGGATGCCCTACCGTTTTTGCATGCCTTGGGAGAATTGACCCAGCAAGCAGAAGATGCGATTGGACGAAAAGATGCTGAAGGGCTGGGACAAATCCTCAGTCAAGCGCATTTACATTTAAAAGAAATTGGTGTCAGCAGCCCTGAGGCAGACTCCCTCGTTGAAACGGCTCTTAGCAATGGTGCTCTAGGTGCCAAGATGAGTGGTGGTGGACTAGGAGGCTGTATTATCGCCTTGGTAGCCAATCTGGACCAAGCGCAAGAACTAGCAAAACGATTAGAAGAGAAAGGAGCTGTTCAGACATGGATCGAAAGCCTGTAACAGTACGTTCCTACGCAAATATTGCCATTATCAAATACTGGGGAAAGAGAAAAGAAAAAGAGATGGTTCCTGCTACTAGCAGTATTTCTTTAACTTTGGAAAATATGTATACAGAGACGACCTTGTCGCCTCTACAAGCCCATGCGACAGCTGATGCCTTTTATATCAATGGTCAGCTCCAAAATGAGGCGGAGCATGCCAAGATGAGCAAGATTATCGACCGCTATCGTCCAGCAGGTGAGGGCTTTGTCCGTATCGATACCCAAAACAACATGCCGACTGCAGCGGGTTTATCCTCCAGTTCCAGCGGTTTGTCCGCCTTGGTAAAGGCTTGCAATTCTTATTTCCAGCTTGGTTTGGATCGGAGTCAGTTGGCACAGGAGGCTAAGTTTGCTTCTGGTTCTTCTTCTCGGAGTTTTTATGGACCACTGGGTGCCTGGGATAAGGATAGTGGAGAGATTTACCCTGTAGAGACAGACTTGAAACTAGCTATGATCATGTTGGTGCTAGAGGACAAGAAAAAACCAATTTCTAGCCGTGATGGGATGAAACTTTGTGTGGAAACCTCGACGACCTTTGATGACTGGGTACGCCAGTCTGAGAAGGATTATCAGGATATGCTGGTTTATCTCAAAGAGAATAACTTTGCCAAGGTTGGGGAACTAACGGAGAAAAATGCCCTAGCCATGCACGCTACGACAAAAACAGCATCGCCAGCCTTTTCTTATCTAACGGATGCGACTTATGAAGCTATGGACTTTGTCCGTCAACTTCGCGAGCAAGGAGAGGCCTGCTACTTTACCATGGATGCTGGTCCCAATGTCAAGGTCCTCTGTCAAGAGGAAGACTTGGAACACCTCTCAGAAATTTTCGGTCAACGTTACCGCTTGATTGTGTCAAAAACAAAGGATTTGAGTCAAGATGATTGCTGTTAAAACGTGCGGAAAACTCTATTGGGCAGGTGAATATGCTATTTTAGAGCCAGGACAGTTAGCCTTGATAAAGGCCATCCCCATCTATATGAAGGCTGAGATTGTGTTTTCTGAGAACTATCGTATCTACTCAGACATGTTTGATTTCGCAGTGGACTTGACGCCAAATCCTGACTACGGCTTGATTCAGGAAACGATTGCTTTGGTGGGAGACTTCCTTGCTGTTCGTGGTCAGACTTTGCGACCTTTTTCCCTGGAAATTCGTGGAAAAATGGAACGGGAAGGCAAAAAGTTTGGTCTAGGTTCTAGTGGTAGCGTCGTTGTCTTGGTGATAAAGGCCCTGCTGGCTCTGTATAATCTTTCGATTGATCAGGAACTCTTGTTCAAGCTGGCTAGCGCGGTCTTGCTCAAGCGAGGCGATAATGGCTCCATGGGAGACCTTGCCTGTATCGTTGCAGAGGATTTGGTTCTCTACCAATCTTTTGATCGAAAGAAGGTAACTACTTGGTTGCAAGAAGAAAACTTGGCAACAGTTTTGGAGCGTGATTGGGGCTTTTCTATCTCACAAGTAAAACCAGGTCTAGAATGTGATTTCCTAGTGGGATGGACCAAGGAAGTGGCTGTATCGAGTCAAATGGTTCAGCAAATCAAGCAAAATATCAATCAGAATTTTTTAACTTCTTCAAAAGCAACGGTGGCTGCTTTGGTAGAAGCCTTGGAGCAGGGGAATGCAGAAAACATCATCGAGCAGCTGGAAACAGCCAGTCAGCTCTTAGAAGGCTTGAGCCCAGATATTTACACGCCTTCACTGAGACAGTTGAAAGAAGCCAGTCAAGATTTGCAGGCTGTTGCCAAGAGTAGCGGTGCTGGTGGTGGTGACTGTGGCATTGCCTTGAGTTTTGATGTGCA
The DNA here is from genome assembly GCF_000257455.1 of Streptococcus oralis SK610. GTDB lineage: Bacteria > Bacillota > Bacilli > Lactobacillales > Streptococcaceae > Streptococcus > Streptococcus oralis_CB. The sequence continues at coordinate 32,912 of NZ_AJKQ01000025.1, read as the reverse complement.
ATCAACCGAAACCTTAAAAAATCGTTGGGCCGATCTGGGGATTGAGCTCTTATACCAAGAAAGGATAGGACATGACGACAAATCGTAAGGATGAGCATATCCGCTATGCCCTTGAGCAGAAAAGTTCCTATAATAGCTTTGATGAGGTGGAGTTGATTCATTTTTCCCTGCCCCTTTACGACCTAGATGAGATTGATCTTTCGACAGAATTTGCAGGTCACAAGTGGGACTTTCCTTTTTATATCAATGCCATGACGGGTGGGAGCGATAAGGGGAGAGAAATCAATCAAAAGCTGGCTCAGGTGGCAGAAGCCTGTGGGATTTTGTTTGTAACGGGATCTTATAGCGCAGCCCTCAAAGATCCAACAGATAATTCTTTTTCTGTCAAATCTAGCCATCCAAATCTCCTCCTTGGAACCAATATTGGATTGGACAAGCCTGTTGAGTTAGGACTTCAGACTGTAGAAGAGATGAATCCTCTTCTCCTGCAAGTGCACGTCAATGTTATGCAGGAATTACTCATGCCCGAGGGAGAACGAAAGTTCAGAAGCTGGCAATCGCATCTAGCAGATTATAGCAAGCAGATCCCTGTTCCTATCGTTTTAAAGGAAGTCGGTTTTGGCATGGATGCCAAGACCATCGAAAGAGCCTATGAACTGGGTGTTCGAACGGTTGACCTGTCGGGTCGTGGTGGGACTAGCTTTGCCTACATTGAAAACCGTCGCAGTGGGCAACGCGACTACCTCAATCAATGGGGGCAGTCTACTATGCAAGCCCTCCTCAATGCCCAAGACTGGAAAGACAAGGTCGAACTCTTGGTCAGTGGAGGCGTTCGGAATCCGCTGGATATGATTAAGTGCTTGGTCTTTGGTGCCAAGGCTGTAGGACTGTCACGTACTGTTCTAGAGTTGATTGAAACCTATTCCGTCGAAGAGGTGATTGGTATTGTCCAAATCTGGAAAGCAGATTTACGCTTGATTATGTGTGCCCTTAATTGTGCCACCATAGCGGATCTGCAAAAAGTTGACTACATTCTTTATGGCAAACTAAAAGAAGCAAAAGATCAGATGTAGAGAGGTCGGGACAAGAATCCCGCCCTTTTTTGTAGCCTTTTGTCAACTGTGGTGAGTTGATGAAACCTAGCTTGTAGGAGCGATTTCTGTCCTATCTCCTTTTTCCATCCTCAGACCGAGGTGACTTTTTTGAATTGTGATAAAATAGAAGGGAGAGGATGCGTCTATGAAAAAATTTCAAATCTTTTTATTTATTGAAGCCTGTCTGTTGACGGGAGCTCTGATTTTGATGGTATCAGAGCATTTTTCGCGTTTTCTGCTGATTCTATTCCTCTTTTTGCTCTTGCTGCGCTATTATACAGGCAAGGAAGGCAACAACGTCTTCCTCCTTGTAGCGACTATTCTTTTCTTTTTCATCGTCATGCTCAATCCCTTTGTGATTTTAGCTATCTTTGTGGCAGTTATCTATAGCCTCTTTCTTCTCTATCCAATGATGAATCAAGAAAGAGAGGAGACGGATTTGGTCTTTGAAGAAGTGGTGACGGTTAAAAATGAACGCAATCCTTGGTTTGGTAATCTCCATCATTTCTCTAGCCATCAGACCTGCCAGTTTGACGATATCAACCTCTTTCGTCTCATGGGCAAGGACACCATTCATTTGGAAAGAGTTATTCTAACTAATCATGACAATGTCATTATCCTTAGAAAGATGGTCGGAACGACTAGAATTATAGTACCTGTAGATGTGGAAATCAGCCTCAGTGTCAACTGCCTCTATGGAGATCTTACCTTCCTTCATCAACCTAAGAAATCCCTTCGCAATGAACACTATCATCAGGAAACCAGGGACTATCTAAAGAGTAACAAGAGCGTCAAGATTTTCCTAACTACTATGGTTGGCGATGTGGAGGTGGTCAGAGGATGAAAAAGCAATCTTATCTGTTAATCGGCCTGACTTCTTTCCTCTTTATCCTCTTTTTGACCAATAGTCTACTTGATATTCTCAATCTTGATTGGTCCTATTCACTACAAGATATTGAGAAGGCAGAAAAACTCATCTTCTTGATTTTGGTCTTTAGCCTTTCCATGACCTTCTTTTTTGTCCTCTTTTGGCGGGTGATGGAAGAAATTTCTCGCAGAAAAATGCAGGTCAATCTCAAACGCTTGTTAGCAGGAAAAGAGGTGGTTTCTTTTGCAGATCCAGACTTGGATGCCAGTTTCAAGTCCTTATCTGGCAAGCTCAATCTCTTGACAGAAGCTGTTCAAAAGGCTGAAAATCAAGGCCTGGTCAGGGAAGAAGCACTTATCGAGAAAGAACGCAAACGGATAGCACGTGACTTGCACGATACAGTTAGTCAGGAGTTGTTTGCAGCCCATATGATTTTATCAGGTGTCAGTCAGCAGGCTTTTAAGCTGGATAGAGAAAAGATGCAGACCCAGTTGCAAAGTGTCGCGGCCATCCTAGAGGCAGCCCAGAAAGATCTACGGGTCTTGCTCCTACATTTGCGACCTGTAGAGTTGGAAGAGAAGAGTTTGGTTGAGGGGATTCAAATCCTCTTAAAAGAGCTTGAGGACAAGAGCGATCTCAAGGTCAGTCTCAAGCAAAATGTGTCTAAATTGCCGAAGAAGATTGAAGAACATATCTTCCGCATTTTGCAGGAGTTGATTAGCAATACCCTTCGCCATGCCCAGGCATCTTGTCTAGATGTCTACGTCTATCAGACAGATGTTGAAGTGCAGCTGAAGGTGGTGGACAATGGGATTGGCTTCCAGTTGGGGAGTTTAGACGACTTGAGTTATGGACTGCGAAATATCAAGGAGCGGGTAGAAGATATGGCAGGGACGGTTCAACTTTTGACAGCACCTAAGCGAGGACTGGCGGTTGATATCCGTATTCCCCTGCTAGACAAGGAATCATAAAGGAGTATAGATGAAAATTTTACTGGTAGATGACCATGAAATGGTCCGATTGGGCTTGAAAAGCTACTTTGACCTCCAAGACGATGTAGAAGTTGTAGGCGAGGCAGCCAATGGATCTCAAGGTATTGACTTGGCTTTGGAATTGCGTCCAGATGTCATTGTCATGGATATCGTCATGCCTGAGATGAATGGGATTGATGCAACCTTGGCTATTCTCAAAGAATGGCCTGAAGCCAAGATATTAATTGTCACCTCTTACTTGGACAATGAAAAAATCATGCCAGTCTTGAATGCGGGTGCCAAAGGCTATATGCTTAAGACTTCAAGTGCAGATGAATTGCTCCATGCTGTTCGTAAGGTGGCTGCTGGCGAGCTGGCCATTGAACAAGAGGTCAGCAAGAAGGTCGAATACCACCGTAATCATATGGAGCTTCATGAGGAGCTGACTGCGCGTGAGCGAGACGTACTTCAACTCATCGCCAAGGGCTACGAAAATCAGCGCATTGCAGATGAACTCTTTATCTCTCTCAAGACGGTCAAGACCCATGTGTCCAATATCCTTGCCAAGCTTGAGGTCAGCGATCGCACTCAGGCGGCGGTCTATGCCTTTCAGCACCACTTGGTCGGGCAGGAGGAGTTTTAGATGAGTCTTGCAGATTTACTTGTGGAGCTCGAAGCGGGAAAAGACCCTGAGAAAGCAGGCCCAATGGAAACCTATATGCGCCATCAATTTCCCTTTCTAGGGATTGCAGGTCCTGAAAGAAATGCCCTCTATAAAAAGTATTTTCCAAGCACGAAAAAAACAAAGGTCATCGATTGGGATTTTGTAGACACTTGCTGGGAAAAGGATGCTAGAGAATATCAATATGTGGGTGCCAACTATTTGAAAGCTATGCAGTCTTATCTAAAGAAGGACGATTTGCCTAAGCTTGAGCGTCTGGTCGTGACCAAGTCTTGGTGGGACACGGTGGATATTCTGGATCGAGTAGTAGGAAGTTTGGTGGCTAACCATCCGGAACTTGAAGAAGTGCTTTTAAAATGGAGCCTATCAGACAATATCTGGCTGAGACGAGTCGCTATTGACCACCAGTTGTTAAGAAAAGAGAAAACAAATGTCCAACTGATGGAAAAGATCCTGCTCAACAATCTGGACCAGACAGAATTTTTTATCAACAAAGCCATCGGCTGGGCTCTAAGAGACTACTCTAAAACCAATCCCGAATGGGTAGCATGTTTCATTGAAAAAAATAGGAAACGAATGGCTGAACTTAGTATCAAGGAAGCGAGCAAGTACCTCTAGCACTATTGAAAAGCGCATTCATTACTTGAAAAAAGTCGCTATTATATGGTATAATGGACTGTATTAAAAATTTTAAGGAGAAATGACAGAATGTCTGTATCATTTGAAAACAAAGAAACAAACCGTGGTGTCTTGACTTTCACTATCTCTCAAGACCAAATCAAACCAGAATTGGACCGTGTATTTAACTCAGTAAAGAAAACTCTTAACGTTCCTGGTTTCCGTAAAGGTCACCTTCCACGCCCTATCTTCGACCAAAAATTTGGTGAAGAAGCTCTTTATCAAGATGCAATGAACGCACTTTTGCCAAACGCTTATGAAGCTGCAGTAAAAGAAGCTGGTCTTGAAGTAGTTGCACAACCAAAAATTGACGTAACTTCAATGGAAAAAGGTCAAGACTGGGTTATCACAGCTGAAGTCGTGACAAAACCTGAAGTAAAATTGGGTGACTACAAAAACCTTGAAGTATCAGTAGATGTAGAAAAAGAAGTAACTGACGCTGACGTTGAAGAACGTATCGAACGTGAACGCAACAACTTGGCTGAATTGGTTATCAAAGAAGGCGCTGCTGAAAATGGCGACACTGTTGTTATTGACTTCGTTGGTTCTATCGACGGTGTTGAATTTGACGGTGGAAAAGGTGAAAACTTCTCACTTGGACTTGGATCAGGTCAATTCATCCCTGGTTTTGAAGACCAATTGGTAGGTCACTCAGCTGGCGAAACTGTTGATGTTGTCGTAACATTCCCAGAAGACTACCAAGCAGAAGACCTTGCAGGTAAAGAAGCTAAATTCGTGACAACTATTCACGAAGTAAAAGCTAAAGAAGTTCCAGCTCTTGATGATGAACTTGCAAAAGATATCGACGAAGAAGTGGAAACTCTTGATGAATTGAAAGAAAAATACCGCAAAGAATTGACTGCCGCGAAAGAAGAAGCATACAAAGATGCCGTTGAAGGTGCAGCAATCGATAAAGCTGTAGAAAACGCTGAAATCGTAGAACTTCCAGAAGAAATGATCCACGAAGAAGTTCACCGTTCAGTAAATGAATTCCTTGGAAACTTGCAACGTCAAGGTATCAACCCTGACATGTACTTCCAAATCACAGGAACTACTCAAGAAGATCTTCACAAACAATACGAAGCAGAAGCTGAGTCACGTACGAAGACTAACCTTGTTATCGAAGCAGTTGCCAAAGCTGAAGGATTTGACGCTTCAGAAGAAGAAATCCAAAAAGAAATCGAGCAATTGGCTGCAGACTACAACATGGAAGTGGCACAAGTTCAAAACTTGCTTTCAGCTGACATGTTGAAACACGATATCACTATCAAAAAAGCTGTTGAGTTGATCACAAGCACAGCAACAGTTAAATAATCTTAAAAGATAAAAAGCCCACCTGACTAGGTGGGCTTTCTGTTGCGCTATTTTCCAAAAATCTCTTTAAGGTCTGCGTCTGTAATCCCAATCATGGCTGGGATGCTAGACCAGTTTTTCTCGGCGAGGATGTAGGATTGTTCAGAGTCACTTGCTGTGGCAGTTTCAGAGAGGGCTTGTTTACTTTCTTCAATATTATTTTCAATTAAATCACTGAAGCGTTCAATCAGACAGGTCTTGCGAGCAGTCCCGATATGCTTGACTGCATAGTCAAAGGCCTGTAATTCGCCTAGTAAGATAAGCTTGCTTTTGGCGCGTGTAATGGCTGTATAGATGAGATTGCGCTCCAGCATGCGCTTGCTAGCACTAGTAATGGGTAGGATGACAACAGGAAACTCACTTCCCTGCGACTTATGGATACTCATGGCATAGGCTAGACGAATCTTGTACCATTCGTTTCGAGGATAGATGACCTCATTGCCATCGAAATCAATGACAATCTCGTCTTGTTTGGACTCGGTGTATTTTCCAGGGATCAAATCTGTGATGTAGCCTAGGTCTCCGTTAAAGACATTGACTTCGGCATCGTTGACTAGGTGAATAACCTTGTCCCCAGTTCGATAGTGACACTGAGTTGCTTCAAAGCTAACTTGCCCCTTTTGCTGAGGATTGAGCAGGTCTTGCATGAGTTGGTTGATGGCGTCAATGCCAGCAGTTCCTCGATACATAGGCGCTAACACCTGAATATCACGAGCCGGAATGCCACTTCTGAGGGCAGCACCAAGAATTTTCTCAATCGTAGCTGGGATATGGCCACTAGCGATTTCAAAGTAGGAACGGTCAGCTTTTTTCTGGGTAAAGTCAGCTGGCAAGATGCCTTGTCGAATCTGACTAGCCAAGGTGACGATAGTTGATTCTTCACTCTGACGGTAAATCCGTTCCAAGCGCGTCTGAGGTATCAGGGGTATCTGGAGCAGGTCGGCCAGAACTTGTCCAGGACTGACAGAAGGCAACTGGTCACTGTCTCCCACGATGAGGATTTTACTGTTAGAAGAAATGTTGGAGAAGAGTTGGTTGGCTAGCCAAGTATCCACCATGGAAAACTCATCTACAATGATAAAATCGGCATCTAGATAATCTTCCAGATGGCTGGTATCATCGTCTCCCGTCATTCCCAAATGACGGTGTATAGTAGCACTTGGCAAACCTGTCAATTCATTCATGCGCCGAGCCGCTCGACCAGTTGGTGCAGCGAGAAGAATAGGCAGGTTGCTCTTTTTCTTGAGATCGAGTCCTTCTAAGAGGGCATAAACAGCGATAATACCATTGATAACAGTCGTCTTACCAGTACCAGGTCCACCTGTCAGGATAAAAACCTTGTTCTGGATAGCGTCACAGATAGCCTGCTTTTGGATACTATCGTATTGGATACCCAGTTCTTTCTCGACACTAGCGATATGCTTTTGAATAGTTTCTAAGTTCTGACTCTTCTGTTTTCCTTTTTCAAGGATACGAACCAAGTGACTGCGGATGCCTTCTTCAGCGAAAAAGAGGCTATTATCAAAGATTTTGGTATCAATCTGCTGAACCATGTCTTCTTCGATCAGATGAGATAATTCCTGAGCTACTTGGCTGGGATCGAGTTCCACGGGACGGGAAGACTCGAGGAGAGTCAGGGTCTGTTCCAGCAAATCTCGGGCTTCCATATAGGTATCGCCCGTATCCATACATCCCTGAAAAAGACTGTGGACAAGGCCAGCACGGAAGCGCTCGGGAGCTTGGCTTTCGATGCCTAGTTCGGCAGCTAATTGGTCAGCAATGGTAAAGCCCAAACCCTTGATATCCTCAACCAGTTGATAGGGATAATTTTCGACAATATCCAGTGTTTCTTCCTTGTAAAAGTCTTGAATCTGAAAGGCCAGTTTATTGGGAATGCCGTAGTTGGCCAGTTTTGCCAAGACCATTTCTGTCCCATAGTTGAGACGGAGGGTGGAGACAAAAGCCTCACGGTTTTTGGCAGAGAGTCCAGCAATGCTTTCCAGCTTTTCAGGATGCTCCAGAATTTCATCGATAGTGTTTTCACCATAGCTATCAACGATTTTCTGAGCTGTTTTGAGTCCAATTCCCTTGAAATGGCTACTCGAAAAGTATTTGACCAGCCCATTTTTAGTTGGTTTTGCCCGTTCATAACGGCTGATCTGAAGCTGTTCCCCATACTTGGAGTGCTGAACGATTTGTCCCCAAAAAGTGTAGTCTTCACCCTCAATCACGTCCGCCATGGTTCCTGTAACGATGATTTCAAAATCGTCAAAGTCCTCCGCATTGGTATCTTCGATATCTAGGAGGAGAATGCGATAAAAATTACTGGGATTTTCAAAAATAATCCGTTCAATGGTGCCTGAAAAATAAACTTCCATAGGTTTCCTTTACATGAGTTCGTGAGAATTGGTCTCTTGGCCACTTTGAAAAGCTAGATGACGAAAAGGTTTTTCTCGCAATAGAAAAAGAGACTGAGACTTAGCATTCTCGGCCTCTTCCTTATCTTAAAAAGTTCCGATACGGTTAAGTGGCCAGAAACGGAATTTTGCTTCGCCTTTGATTTCGCTGGCCTTGAAGGTACCAACATGGCGGCTGTCGCTAGAGACTAGACGATCGTCACCAAGAAGAAGGTACTCGCCTTGAGGGACAGTAAAGCTGAAGCTAGTGTTGGAATTGACATCGACCGTAAAGGCTTGTGCCTTTTGAGCAAGCTCTCTAAAGTAGACTCCTTTGTTTCCTTCGAATCCTTTGCCAGTATAGGTGTTTTGCAACTTTTCTGTTTTGAACAAGTTGAGGTATTCAGCTAGGTAGGGTTCATCCGTTTCTTTATCGTTGATAAAGAGTTTGTCATTTTCGTATCGGATGGTATCTCCGGGCATACCGATGACCCTTTTGACAATGTCTTTATTTCCGTCTTCCTCGTGCGCAACCACGATGTCGAAGCGGTCAATTGGGAGGTGTTTAACAACGAAAAGAACTTCTCCGTCGGCTAGGGTAGGGTCCATCGAGTGTCCTTCCACACGGACATTGCTCCATAGAAAGATACGGCTAAGACCGACCAGTGCGATAATCAGGAAGAAAACTCCCCATTCTTTTATAAATGATTTTAAATAGTTCATGGTTTACCTCTATAGAAGTTTTTTTGCTTTTTCAGTATTTTTAAAATGCAGTTTGGCGCAGAAATGAAGTCCCTTCATACCATAGGCTTGAAGGATTTTGCTGGCAACTTTATCAGATGCAGTTCCAGCGCCACTTGGCAGTTGGTAGCCCAGTTCTCGTCCAAGATTTTCCAAGTTTTCGAGGAAGAGATCACGCGCGATGATAGAGCTAACTGCAACAGCCAGGTATTTGCCCTCGGCTTTTTCTTCCAAACTGATCTTGTTTGGAAAACGGTTGGCTTCTTGCGCCAAGTACTTGTCATAGTTTTTAGGACTTGTAAAAGCATCAATCACGATTTTTTCTGGCTGGACTCCTTTTTGAAGCAGGAGAAAAATAGCCTGATTGTGAAGGGCAACCTTTACAGAAACAGCATTGTAACGCTCTCCGATAACTTCGTTGTACTTGCTCGGTGAAAGGAGGAGCGCTTGGTGCTGGACCTTTTCTTTAAGGATAGGGGCAATCTGACGAATCTTTTGGTCTGTCAGAGTCTTAGAATCCCCTACACCGAGTTTTCGCAAGAAGTCGTGCTGGTCAGGTGTCACGAAGGAAGCCACGACAGCCAGTCCACCAAAGTAGGAACCATTTCCCACCTCATCGGTCCCAATCATAGGAAAATCTTGTCCCCTAGTTTCCTCTACAACTTGATGGCCAAAGAAACTGGCGTATTGCTCAGCAGCTTCGCCCTGGAGGAGAACTTTTCCAGAAGTATAGATGGAAACCGTTGCCTGAGGCAATCGCAAAAAATAGCGAATATAGGGATTTTTACTAGGACTGAGAGCCTTCTGATACTGACTTAAAAAACTCTGAATTTTCTCTTCACTTGGTGTGAGTGTGATACTTGCCATAGTCTCTATTGTACCACAAAAGCAGGAGAATTGGTAAAAACTGACAAAGTTAGCGAAATTTGGTATAATATCGTGAGGTGAATTTTATGGCAAATCTAAATCGATATAAGTTTACATTCGGGAAAAAGACATTAACCTTGACAACCGAGCATGACAACCTCTTTATGGAGGAAATTGCCAAGGTTGCGACTGAAAAATACCAAGCAATTAAAGAACAAATGCCTGGGGCGGATGATGAAACCATTGCGCTTCTTTTGGCGGTCAACTGTCTGTCTACACAGCTCAATCGTGAAATTGAATTTGATGACAAGGAGCAAGAGTTGTTAGAACTCCGCCACAAGTTGATTGCTGTTAAACAAGAACAGAGCAAGATTGAGGACTCCTTATGATTTCAATCCTACTCTTATTGGTTCTGGCTTGGGGCTTTTACATCGGCTACCGTAGAGGCTTGGTCCTGCAAGTTTATTATTTCCTCGTTGCAGTAATTTCAGCCTTTGTTGCGGGACAGTTTTATAAATCACTGGGAGAACACTTCCACTTGCTTGTCCCTTATGCCAATCCTCAGGAAGGACAAGGCACCTTTTTCTTCCCTTCAGACCAGCTGTTTCACCTAGACAAGGTCTTTTATGCGGGTATCGCCTACCTTTTAGTTTTCGGAATTTGTTACAGTATCGGACGTTTTATCGGTTTGTTCCTGCACTTGATTCCAACTAAAAAGCTTGATGTTAAATGGTTGCGTATGGGAGCAGGCGTTTTGTCTCTATTGGTAACCTTATTTGTCTTGCAAATGGCTCTGACCATTCTTGCAACGGTGCCTCTGGCAGTCATTCAAAATTCACTCGAAAAAAGTACAGTAGCCAAACATATCATCCAAAGTGTCCCTTTTACGACAAATCTTATCAAACAACTCTGGGTGACAAACTTAATCGGATAAAAAGGGCGGGATTTTTCCTAGCCCTTTGTTTACAGATTGGACGACTAGGTCAAAACCCCTAGTTGCTATAATCTTGTAAACAAGCATACAAGGAAAGAATATGAATACAAAAATACTAGAAACCTTAGAATTTAATAAAATCAAAGCCTTGTTTGAACCGCATCTCTTGACAGAACAAGGACTAGAGGAGTTAAAAGGCTTAGCTCCAACTGCCAAGGCGGATAAGATTAAACAAGCCTTTACAGAGATGGAGGAAATGCAAGCCCTATTTGTGGAGCAACCTCACTTTACCATCCTAGCGACGCGTGAGATATCAGCTGTTTGCAAGCGTCTGGAGATGGGGGCGGATCTCAATATCGAGGAGTTCTTGCTCCTCAAACGAGTCTTGCTAGCTAGCAGAGAGTTACAAAGTTTTTATGCCAATCTCGAAAATGTACGTTTGGAGCAGTTGGCGAGGTGGTTTGAGAAACTCCATGAGTTTCCACACTTGCAAGGAAGTCTCCAAGCTCTAAATGATGCTGGATTTATCGAGAATTTTGCCAGCGAAGAACTAGCACGTATCCGCCGGAAAATCCATGATAGCGAGAGTCAAGTTCGAGATGTCTTGCAAGACTTACTTAAACAAAAATCTCAGATGTTGACGGAAGGCATAATCGCTAGCAGAAATGGCCGTCAAGTCTTACCAGTCAAGAACACCTATCGCAATAAGATTGCGGGTGTTGTCCATGACATATCTGCCAGTGGAAACACAGTCTATATCGAGCCACGTGAGGTCGTCAAGCTGAGCGAAGAAATCGCTAGTCTGCGAGCAGACGAACGCTATGAGATGATTCGTATCCTGCAGGAGCTCTCAGAACGGATCCGCCCTCATGCTGCTGAGATTGCTAATGACGCTTGGATCATCGGCCATTTAGACTTGATTCGTGCCAAAGTTCGCTTTATTCAAGAAAGAAAAGCAGTTGTTCCCCAACTTTCAGAGAACCAAGAGATTCAACTCCTTCATGTTCGCCATCCTTTGGTCAAAAATGCTGTCGCAAACGATGTACACTTTGGTAAGGAATTAACGGCCATTGTCATTACAGGTCCCAATACGGGTGGGAAGACCATCATGCTCAAAACTCTGGGATTGACGCAACTCATGGCCCAATCAGGCTTGCCTATTTTAGCTGATAAGGGGAGCCGTGTCGGTGTTTTCGTGGAAATCTTCGCAGATATCGGGGATGAGCAGTCTATCGAACAAAGCTTGTCTACCTTCTCCAGCCACATGACCAATATCGTAGATATTCTTGGCAAGGTCAACCAACATTCACTCTTACTCTTGGATGAGTTGGGGGCTGGTACAGATCCTCAAGAGGGAGCCGCCCTTGCTATGGCTATTCTGGAGGATCTTCGTCTGCGTCAGGTCAAGACCATGGCGACGACCCACTATCCAGAACTCAAGGCTTATGGTATTGAGACAGCCTTTGTGCAGAATGCCAGCATGGAGTTTGATACAGCTAGTCTGCGTCCGACCTATCGCTTTATGCAGGGAGTTCCTGGCCGAAGCAATGCCTTTGAAATTGCCAAACGTCTGGGCTTGTCAGATGTCATCGTAGGAGATGCTAGCCAGCAGGTCAATCAAGATAATGATGTCAACCGTATCATTGAGCAATTGGAAGAGCAAACGCTTGAAAGTCGCAAACGCTTGGATAATATCCGTGAGGTGGAGCAAGAAAACCTCAAGATGAATCGAGCACTCAAAAAACTCTACAACGAACTCAGTCGTGAAAAAGAAACTGAGCTTAACAAGGCGCGTGAACAGGCTGCTGAGATTGTGGAACTCGCTCTAAGTGAGAGTGACCAGATCCTGAAAAATCTTCACAGTAAGTCTCAACTCAAGCCCCACGAAATCATTGAAGCCAAGGCTGAGCTGAAGAAATTAGCCCCTGAAAAAGTCGACTTGTCTAAAAACAAGGTCCTTCAAAAAGCCAAGAAAAAACGAGCTCCAAAGGTGGGAGATGACATTGTGGTCCTCAGTTATGGACAACGTGGAACCTTGACCAATCAGCTTAAGGACGGCCGTTGGGAAGCCCAAGTCGGTTTAATCAAGATGACCTTGGAAGAGAAAGAATTTGACCTTGTTCAGGCTCAGCAAGAAGCCCCAGTCAAGAAAAAACAAGTCAATGTCGTCAAACGAGCTTCTGGTCGTGGTCCGCAAGCCAGACTGGATCTCCGAGGCAAACGGTACGAAGAAGCCATGAATGAGCTGGATGCCTTTATCGACCAAGCCCTGCTCAATAACATGGCGCAGGTCGACATTATCCACGGTATCGGAACGGGAGTCATCCGTGAAGGAGTCACCAAATACCTACAAAGAAACAAGCATGTTAAGAGTTTCGGCTATGCTCCACAGAATGCTGGGGGCAGTGGCGCAACCATTGTGACCTTTAAAGGTTAGAAAAAGAGTGCTTCTCTTTTTTTGAAAAAGAAGTGAAAATCCATCTTTTTTCAAATGATATATTGACAAAAGCTAACTTTTCTTGTAGAATAATAAAAAATAAAATACCAACACCGAATGAAGTTTAATAGAAGTGGAGAAAGGTTTGTTTTCCATGACTGTAAATGGACGGAACTCTGGAGAGACCGTAAAGGCACCGAAGGGGCAAGGCAGGTAACTGCTCAAACTCTCAGGTAAAAGGACAGAGCTAGGATAGACCGCTTTTTGGCATTTATCTAAGCATTCCAGAGTACATGTATCTTGCATGTGCTCTTTCTTTTGGGGTTGAAAGATAGGAGAAGGATATGTTAGAATTGCTAAAAGCGCTTGATGCTTTTGTTTGGGGGCCTCCCCTCTTGATCTTATTGGTCGGAACGGGTATCTATTTGACCATCCGACTGGGCCTTTTGCAGGTTACTCGTCTCCCTAAGGCCTTTCAGTTGATCTTTACCAAGGACAAGGGGCACGGCGATGTGTCGAGCTTTGCTGCTCTCTGTACGGCTCTAGCAGCCACCGTTGGTACGGGAAATATCATCGGGGTCGCAACAGCCATTAAGGTTGGGGGACCAGGAGCCCTCTTTTGGATGTGGATGGCAGCCTTTTTTGGGATGGCGACCAAGTATGCCGAAGGCTTACTTGCCATCAAATACCGTACTAAGGATGCAAATGGAGCTGTAGCTGGAGGACCCATGCATTACATCCTTTTGGGGATGGGAGAAAAGTGGCGTCCACTTGCTATCTTCTTTGCCCTAGCGGGTGTATTGGTAGCCCTTCTAGGGATAGGTACCTTTACCCAAGTCAATTCGATTACAGAATCCATTCAAAATACAGCCCAAGTTGATCCAGCCATCACGGCTCTGATTTTATCCATTTTTGTAGGGATTGCCGTCTTTGGTGGCCTCAAATCCATTTCAAAAGTTTCGACAGCAGTGGTTCCTTTTATGGCTATTGTCTATATTCTGGGAACTCTTACAGTTATTCTCTTTAATATCGAGAAAATCCCTGCTACATTTGCCCTCATCTTTACTTCAGCCTTTAGTCCAGCTGCTGCGGTAGGTGGTTTTGCAGGTGCCAGCATTCGGATGGCTATCCAGAATGGTGTGGCGCGAGGAGTCTTTTCTAACGAATCTGGTCTTGGTTCTGCTCCCATTGCAGCGGCTGCAGCTAAGACAAATGAGCCTGTTGAGCAAGGCTTGATTTCTATGACAGGAACCTTTATTGATACGTTGATTATCTGTACTCTGACAGGTCTGACAATCTTGGTAACTGGGGTTTGGAGTGGTGATTTGAATGGAGTTGCCTTGACTCAGTCAGCCTTCTCAACAGTTTTTTCACACTTTGGACCTGCCCTCTTGACCATCTTCCTTGTACTCTTTGCCTTTACGACGATTCTAGGATGGAACTACTACGGAGAACGCTGTTTTGAGTTTCTCTTTGGTGTTCGTTTTATCTGGCTCTATCGTGTAGTCTTTGTAGTCATGGTCTTGTTGGGAGGATTTATCGAGTTGGATATGGTTTGGATTATCGCAGATATCGTCAATGCCTTAATGGCTCTACCAAACTTGATTGCTCTCTTAGTCTTGTCGCCAGTCGTCATTGCTGAGACGAAAAAGTATTTTAAACACTAACCCAATCACACTTTTAGTGTGATTTTTTCATTTCATAAACATTTTCTATCATGGCAATTGAAAATATATATTATCCAAAAAAGAAATTCTATGATAGACTAAATGACAATAAAATGAAAAGAGGTTTCTTATGACAACATTTACCATTCACACAGTAGAATCAGCACCAGCAGAAGTGAAAGAAGTTCTTGAAACAGTACAAAAAGATAACAATGGCTATATTCCCAACCTAATCGGTCTCTTGGCCAATGCCCCAACCGCGCTTGAAGCCTACCGAACTGTCGGAGCCATCAACCGTCGCAACAGCCTGACACCCGTTGAGCGTGAAGTGGTGCAAATCACAGCTGCCGTAACCAATGGTTGTGCTTTCTGCGTCGCAGGTCACACAGCCTTTTCAATCAAACAAATCCAGATGAATGATGATCTTCTTCAAGCCCTCCGCAACCGTACCCCAATCGAGACAGACCCAAAACTAGACACTCTAGCTAAGTTTACCTTGGCAATCATCAATACCAAAGGGCGCGTAGGAGATGAAGCCTTGACTGAATTTTTGGAAGCTGGCTACACACAACAAAATGCCTTGGATGTGGTTCTCGGTGTTAGTCTTGCCAGCCTCTGCAACTATGCTAACAACCTAGCCAATACCCCTATTAACCCAGAATTACAACCTTATGCCTAGTTCGAATCAGAAAGAAAAAATGAAGACTGAGTAATCCAGTCTTCATTTTTCTATGCTATTTTAAGCGCTTTTATGCTATACTAATAATAACATGATTATTGGAGGCTCGGATGAAAAAGTTCCCCTTGGTATTTTCTGGCTGTTTACTAGGCTTAGCAGGTGCAGGAAATCTGATTGCAGATACTTGGCCAGTTCTGTCGCATTTATTGAGTCTGACTGGTCTAGTGTTGTGGATTTTCTTTCTTGTTGTTCATCTTTTTAATTGGGAGGAAACCAAGAAAGAATTGACCAGGCCCCCTCTTTTATCTGGGATGGCCACTTTTCCTATGGCTGGGATGATTTTATCGACCTATGTCTTTCGCGTATTCCCTGCTCTTCCTTTGCTAGCACAAGGGATCTGGTGGTTTTCATTTCTCTTGGATTTAGTTTTGATTGCTACTTTTACCATCAAATTTGCCTGTCCAGGTCGGAGGGTCAATGCGACTCCTAGCTGGACGGTACTCTATGTGGGGATAGCAGTAGCAGCCTTGACCTATCCTCTGGTAGGCATTATTGAGATTGCCTATGCGACCTTGAGTTTTGGTTTTGTCTTGACCTTCTATCTCTATCCGCTTATTTATAGCGATTTAAAGAAAGATCCACTCCCAGTGGCCTTGCTTGGACAGGAAGGAATCTACTGTGCTCCCTTTTCCCTACTCTTAGCTTCTCTAGTTCGAGTTGGAGGAGCAGGCCTACCGACTTGGCTCTTGATTGTCATGATTTTGGCATCTCAGTCCTTCTTTTTCTTTGTGTTGACTCGCCTGCCCAATATTTTAAAACAAGGCTTTCAACCAGCCTTCTCAGCCCTCACCTTCCCAACCATTATCACAGCTACTTCGCTCAAGATGGCTCAGGGGATCTTGAAACTTCCATTTCTGGATTATCTGGTATTGGCTGAAACTGCTATTTGCCTCACTATTTTATTCTTCGTATTGGGTGCTTATCTGATTTGGTTACGAAAAAAGGTCTAGCTAGAAATAGCTAGGCCTTATTTTTATGGTTTGATAACTTCAGCTCCACCCATATATGGACGAAGAGCTTCTGGAATGGTTACAGAACCATCTGCGTTTTGATAGTTTTCAAGAATGGCAGCCACTGTACGTCCAACTGCAAGTCCAGAACCATTCAAAGTGTGAAGGAGTTTCACCTTGCCATCTGCTTCATCACGGTAACGGATTTGGGCACGACGGGCTTGGAAATCTTCTGTATTTGAACAGCTTGAGATTTCGCGGTAGGTATCTTGCGCAGGAATCCAAACTTCCAAGTCGTAAGTCTTAGCAGCTGAGAAGCCCATATCTCCAGTAGAGAGGGCAACGACACGGTATGGAAGGTTGAGCTTTTGAAGGATATTTTCAGCGTTAGCTGTCATTTTTTCCAATTCTTCATAAGATTCTTCTGGTTTGGCAAATTTGACCATTTCAACCTTGTGGAATTGGTGTAGACGAATCAAGCCACGTGTATCACGACCAGCAGAACCAGCTTCAGAACGGAATGATGGACTCATAGCGGTAAAGTAGATTGGTAGGTCTTTACCGTCAAGGATTTCATCACGGTAGTAGTTTGTCAAAGGCACTTCAGCTGTAGGGATGAGGACATAACTAGTGTCTTTCAATTCAAAAGTATCTTCCTTGAATTTTGGATATTGACCTGTACCGAACATAGAGTCATGGTTAACCATGTAAGGCGTGATGACTTCAGTATAACCCTCTTTACCATGCTCATCCAACATGAAGTTGTAGATAGCACGTTCCAAACGAGCCCCAAGACCTTTATAGAAGAGGAAACGAGCGCCCGTTACCTTACCACCGCGTTCCCAGTCAAGGATACCCAAGTCTTCACCAAGATCCCAGTGAGCTTTTGGTTCGAAGTCAAACTCGCGTGGGCTACCCCAACGGCGGACTTCCACATTGTCATCTTCATCAGCCCCAACAGGAACACTGTCAGCTGGGATATTTGGAAGAGTAGTGGTAAATTCTGTTAATTTAGCATCGATTTCTGCCAATTCAGCATCCAAGGCTTTGACTTCAGCAGATAGGGTTTGCATTGCAGCAATCTTGTCATCGGCATTTTCCTTGTTGCGCTTAGCTTGGGCAATCTCAGCAGAAACTGTGTTACGTTCTGCTTTGAGAGTTTCAACCTTGACCAAGATGTCACGACGTTTAGCATCGATTTCTTTCATCTCATTTAAGATAGCAGCATCTACACCACGTGTAGCTAATTTTTCAGCGACAGCCTCAAAATCTGTGCGAATACGTTTAATATCTAACATAAGAACTCCTTTATGAAAAAAGCACACCTGACAAAGTGTTGGAGTGGCAGGGCCACGGTTCCATCCAACTTCACAGGTGTGCACTTGATTGTATATATAATTGTGAACAACGGTAGAATTTCACCTATCCCTCCTATCTGCTCGCAGCACCCGCAGACTTTCTGAAAGAAAGAGATAACCTACTTATCCGTTGCTATGATTATACTAAAGTTTTTACTTTTTTGCAAATAGATTTTTAAGTTTTTGTCCAATGGTCTGGAGTAGAGTCGGAAGTTTCACAACCTTGTCATTGCCAAGTTTTTCCCGAGCGATTTTGAGGATAGCTCCAGAGTCTTTTGAGGCAAAGAGGAATTTACCTTGATCGGTAAAGACTTCAAAGTGACGGCTGATCTTGCGACCACTTACGTTGGCTCCGATTTGCTGAATGCTGGACCAGGGGATTTGGATATATTGTTCGACATTGACGTCAGGATAAAACTCTAAGGCTTGATCCCCAACTAAAAATTTTCCGACTTTTCCAGAGATGGAGAGGTAAGATGTCCCAGTGGTTTGGAGGTCAATGACTTGATTGAGAGATTGGGCCATGATTAGTCTTCCTTATTTTCATCGAAAAAGGCATGATAGAGAGCTTTAATAGCGGCTTTCTCTTGCTCTTTATTGACAACAAACATGATGGAAACTTCACTTGAACCTTGGGACATCATCTGGATGTTGATTTTATTTTCAGACAAAGCACGTGTTGCAGTAGCAGTTACCCCGATATGGCTCTTCATCTTTTCTCCGACAATCATAATGATTGAAAGGTCATGTTCGATTTCAGCATGGTCCACTTCAGCCTTTTGAACGAGTTGACGTAGAATTTCTTCTTCTTTGATAGGAGTCAATTCGCGGGAGCGGAGGATGATTGAAAGATCGTCGATACCTGTAGGCATGTGTTCCCAACCGATATTGAGGTCCTCAAGGATTTGCAGAACCTTGCGACCAAACCCAACTTCGCGGTTCATGAGGTATTTTGACATGTTGATGCTGACGAATCCTGAGTCACCCGCAATCCCGACTACTGGGAATTTATCACTGCTGTGTTCTAAAACAATGCGTGTTCCGGGGTGGTCAGGGTTGTTGGTATTCTTGATGACAAGAGGAATTTTTCCTCGGTAGGCAGGAAGAAGGGCTTCGTCATGAAGGACTGAAAATCCAGCATATGCCAACTCACGCATTTCACGGTAGGTTAATTCAGGAATGGAGTGTGGTTGGTGGATAATACCAGGATGGGCAGCAAAGATACCATCTACGTCTGTAAAGTTTTCATAGAGATCAGCCTTAACACCTGCTGCAATGATAGAACCTGTAATATCTGAACCTCCACGTGAAAAAGTACAGATTTGATTTTCCTTAGTCACACCAAAGAAACCAGGGATAACAAGGACTTCGTTGCTATCAGCCAAGCCTTCAATCTTGTCATAACTAGATGGAATGATACGTGCGTTTCCTGGTTCACTTGTGACAACAATCCCAGCTTCTCTTGGGTGAACATAGCGTGCATCAATGCCGTTTTGGTTAAAGTAGGCTGCAATCAATTTGGCATTGTTATTTTCTCCAGCCGCTAGGAAGGTATCATAGAGAAATTCATTGTCCTCTATAGGAAGAGTTGCCAAGGCACGAATACTTTTAGAGATTTTTTCTAAAACAGCAGGTTTTAACCCTAGTTCACTAACCATAGCGGCATAACGGTCAATGATCCAGCTTTGGCTAGCACTGATGTCATTTCCAGCCACATAGTCGCGATAGTATTTAATCAAGGCATCAGTTACCTTGGTATCTTCAGCATTGCGTTTTCCGGGTGCAGAAACAACTACAAAACGGCGTTCTTTATCACTTTTAACGATATTTAAGACTTTTTCTAACTGACCAGCAGAGGCAAGCGAGCTTCCACCAAATTTTACAACCTTCATAAGGACTCCTCAAGTAAGTATTTTATACGATTATAGCAGAAAGAGGGGCATTTTTCAATGACGAAAATAACTTCCTATTATAATAGAAGAAAACACTAACTTATTCTGAAAAGCGATAACGGTTTAAAAGTAAGAGTGTCAAATTTTACTCACACTCATAAATGATGGGTGAATAATCAGCTGAGACACTTTCCTTTAGTTTTTCCTTGCCTCTTTATCCAAAAAAAGGTATACTTTGATGATAAAACAATTTTATTGCCTTATAAAAGAAAAGGAGAAACTATGAATCATATCTTATATCAGATCGTAGATGATCTGGCTATCATTACTTTGAATCGTCCCGAAGTGGCAAATGGTTTCCATATCCCAATGTGTGAGGAGATTTTAGAAGCTTTGACTCTAGCGGAGCAGGATCAAGCTGTGCAGTTCATCTTGATTAATGCTAATGGGAAGGTCTTTTCAGTTGGGGGAGACTTGGTTGAGATGAAACGAGCAGTAGATGAAGATGATATCCCTTCTTTGAATAAGATTGCAGAATTAGTCAATACAATTTCTTTTAAAATCAAGCAAATTCCTAAACCTGTTTTGATGGAGGTAGATGGAGCGGTTGCTGGTGCTGCAGCAAATATGGCAGTAGCAGTCGATTTTTGTTTGGCGACTGACAAGGCAAAATTTATTCAAGCCTTTGTCGGAGTTGGCTTGGCGCCAGACGCTGGTGGGATTCATCTCTTGAGTCGTAGTATCGGGGTAACACGGGCTGCACAACTTGCTATGACAGGTGAAGCCTTGACTGCTGAAAAAGCGCTAGAATGGGGCGTGGTATACCGTGTTTGTGAAGTTGACAAATTAGAAAAAACAAGAGAACAAGTTTTGAAAAAATTAAGAAGAGGTTCAGCAAACTCATACGCAGCGATTAAAAAGCTAGTTTGGGAAAGTCAATTTAAGGATTGGCAGAATTATGCTGAATTAGAATTGGAATTACAAGAATCGTTATCTTTAACTGAAGATTTTAAAGAAGGAGTTCGAGCGCATTCTGAAAGAAGAAGACCAAAATTTTCAGGAAAATAAAAAAATACTTGCATAATTTTTTGAAGTTTGTTATACTTTTTCTATCAAATGCTTTGATTGTGAAAGTTTTTTAGAGGGAGGGAAACGATTTGGACTACCAACAAGTAAATGATTATCTAACATCTATTTTTAATAATGTCCTTGTGATCGAGGAGGTTAGCTTACGAGGTAGTCGATTCAAAGACATCTCCATCAAAGAAATGCACACGATTGATGTGATTGGGAAGTTCCCGGAGGCAACGCCAAGTAAGGTTTCAAAAGAACTGATGGTAACTCTTGGGACAGTGACGACGAGTTTGAATAACCTGGAGAGAAAAGGTTATATTGAGCGTATTCGTTCTGACCAAGACCGTCGCGTGGTCTATCTGCATTTGACAAAGCAAGGTCGTTTGGTTCACCGTCTTCATAAACGATTCCACAAGGCTATGGTCGAAAAAATCATCGATGGCATGAGTCCTGAGGAAAAAGAAGTCATGGGCAGAGGCTTAACGAACCTTTATCAATTTTTGGAGGATTTGAAATAATGGCTTTTGCAAAAATAAGCCAGGTTGCTCATTATGTTCCAGAGCAAGTGGTCACTAATCATGACTTAGCCCAAATAATGGACACAAGCGATGAGTGGATTTCAAGTCGGACAGGAATTAAACAGAGACATATCTCAAAAACAGAGTCTACAAGTGATTTGGCGACAGAAGTAGCTAAGAGCTTGTTGGCTAAAGGGAGCTTAACAGCGGATCAGATTGATTTTATTATTGTAGCGACGATTACTCCAGACTCGATGATGCCTTCCACAGCAGCTCGAGTTCAGGCAAATATCGGATCGCATAGAGCTTTCGCCTTTGATCTGACAGCAGCTTGTAGTGGCTTTGTATTCGCTCTCTCAACTGCAGAAAAGTTTTTAAGTTCTGGACAGTTCAAAAAAGGGATTGTTATCGGGGCTGAGACCTTATCCAAGGCAGTTGATTGGTCAGATCGTTCGACAGCTGTTCTCTTTGGGGATGGCGCTGGTGGGGTTCTCTTGGAAGCGAGCGAAACACGTCACTTCCTTGTGGAAAGTCTCTATACGGATGGCTCTCGGAGCGAGTGTTTGACCTATGGTCAAACGGCTTTGGCTTCTCCTTTCTCGGATCAAGAAGCAGTTCCTGCTTTTTTGAAAATGGATGGACGAGCAGTTTTTGATTTTGCAAATCGTGATGTTGCTAGATCGATCAAAGAAACCATTGAAAATGGTCCAATCGCAGCATCGGAATTGGATTATCTCTTGCTTCATCAGGCAAATATCCGCATTTTGGATAAGATGGCTAAGAAGATCGGTGTTGACCGAGACAAACTTCCAGCCAATATGATGGAGTATGGGAATACCAGTGCAGCAAGTATCCCGATTTTGCTCTCAGAGTGTGTGGAGAATGGCATGATTCGTTTAGATGGTAGCCAGACGATTCTCCTATCAGGCTTCGGTGGAGGTTTGACATGGGGCACACTCATTCTTACAATCTAGGTAATCATGTGGTAAACACATAGTTATAAATTTTTTATATTTTAAAGGAGTCCTATCATGGCAGTATTTGAAAAAGTACAAGAAATTATCGTTGAAGAACTTGGGAAAGACGCATCAGAAGTAACACTTGAATCTACTTTTGATGATTTGGATGCAGATTCATTGGACTTGTTCCAAGTAATCTCTGAAATCGAAGATGCTTTTGATATCCAAATCGAAGCAGAAGATAATTTGAAAACAGTTGGTGACTTGGTTGCCTACGTTGAAGAGCAAACAAAATAATTAACATATTACTAGAAGGAGTAGGGGAAACCCACTCCCTCTTGTTTAGGTAATAGTTTGAAACTCAAATGATAAACTCGTCGAACTATTACGTAAGCAAGGAATGATGGAGGCACTATGAAAACACGTATTACAGAATTATTGAACATTGATTATCCTATTTTTCAAGGAGGAATGGCCTGGGTTGCAGACGGTGACTTGGCTGGTGCAGTATCAAAAGCTGGTGGTCTAGGAATCATCGGTGGTGGGAATGCACCTAAAGAGGTCGTAAAGGCTAATATCGATAAAATCAAATCACTTACGGACAAACCTTTTGGTGTCAACATCATGCTCTTGTCACCTTTTGTAGAAGACATCGTTGATCTCGTGATTGAAGAAGGGGTCAAGGTGGTTACAACTGGTGCAGGAAATCCAAGTAAATACATGACTCGTTTCCATGATGCAGGAATTACAGTTATTCCTGTTGTTCCAAGTGTTGCTTTAGCAAAACGCATGGAAAAAATTGGTGCAGATGCAGTTATTGCAGAGGGAATGGAAGCCGGTGGACATATTGGTAAATTAACAACCATGACCTTGGTTCGCCAAGTTGCTGCAGCCGTTTCAATTCCGGTTATCGCAGCTGGAGGAATTGCCGACGGTGAAGGTGTCGCTGCAGGCTTTATGCTTGGTGCAGATGCTGTTCAAGTTGGTACGCGTTTCGTAGTAGCTAAGGAATCTAACGCTCATCCAAAATACAAGGAAAAAATCTTAAAAGCGCGTGATATCGATACGACTATTTCAGCTCAACATTTTGGACATGCTGTTCGCGCCATTAAAAATCAGTTGACTCGTGACTTTGAACAGGCTGAAAAGGATGCCTTTAAACAAGAAGATCCAGATTTAGAAATCTTTGAACAAATGGGAGCTGGTGCTCTTGCTAAAGCCGTTGTTCATGGAGATGTAGAAGGTGGATCCGTCATGGCAGGTCAGATTGCTGGTTTGGTTTCTAAAGAGGAAACTGTCGAAGAAATCCTAAAAGATCTATACTATGGTGCAGCCAAAAAAATTCAAGAAGAAGCCTCTCGTTGGGCAGGAGTTGTAAGAAATGACTAAAACAGCCTTTCTATTTGCAGGTCAAGGTGCTCAGTATCTAGGAATGGGGCGAGATCTCTATGATCGCTACCCTATCGTCAAGGAAACAATTGACCAAGCCAGTCAGATTTTGGGTTATGACCTACGTGACTTGATTGATAAGGAAGAAACCAAGCTAAACCAGACTCGTTATACGCAGCCAGCTATTTTAGCGACTTCGGTTGCTATTTACCGACTATTGAAAGAAAAGGGTTATCAGCCGGATATGGTAGCAGGATTGTCTCTTGGGGAATATTCTGCTCTTGTAGCAAGTGGTGCCTTGGACTTCGAAGAGGCAGTTGCCTTGGTTGCTAAGCGTGGTGCTTATATGGAAGAGGCTGCACCTGCAGGATCTGGAAAGATGGTAGCCGTTCTTAATACTCCAGTTGAAGTGATTGAGGAAGTTTGTGAAACAGCCTCTAAAGTTGGAGTAGTGACTCCAGCTAACTACAACACCCCAAGCCAAATCGTTATCGGTGGTGAGGTGGCTGCGGTTGACCGCGCCGTTGAACTCTTGCAGGAAGCAGGAGCAAAACGATTGATTCCTTTAAATGTATCTGGTCCTTTCCATACAGCTCTTCTTGAGCCAGCCAGTCAGCAACTAGCTGGAGCTCTTGAAGGAGTGAGTTTCTCTGACTTTACTTGTCCACTAGTCGGCAATACGGAAGCTACTGTTATGGAAAAAGGTCGAATCCAAGAGCTTTTGACGCGTCAGGTCAAAGAACCTGTTCGTTTTTATGAAAGTATTGCTGTGATGCAGGATGCTGGGGTAACCAACTTTATTGAAATTGGTCCGGGTAAGGTCCTATCAGGCTTTGTCAAAAAAATCGATAAAACAGCTCAGCTAGCTAACGTTGAAGACCAAGCAAGCTTGGATACTTTGTTAGGAAACTAATGATCCCTTCTCCCACAAAATACAACAGGAAATAGGAGAAATAGAATGCAACTTACAAACAAAAATGTCTTTGTAACAGGTTCAAGTCGTGGTATCGGACTTGCCATTGCTCACAAATTTGCTCAACTAGGCGCTAATGTAGTTTTGAATAGTCGTGGAGCAATCTCAGAAGAATTGCTGGCTGAGTTTTCAAACTACGGTGTCAAAGTAGTACCGATCTCAGGTGATGTTTCAGACTTTGCAGATGCAAAACGCATGGTGGAAAAAGCAATCGCAGAACTTGGTTCGGTTGATGTCTTGGTCAACAATGCTGGGATTACTCAGGATACTCTCATGCTTAAGATGACCGAGGAAGACTTTGAAAAAGTGATTAAGATCAACTTGACAGGTGCCTTCAACATGACGCAAGCTGTCTTGAAACAGATGATTAAGGCGCGTGAAGGTGCGATTATCAATATGTCCAGTGTGGTTGGTCTGATGGGAAATATCGGACAAGCCAACTATGCAGCTTCTAAAGCGGGTTTGATTGGGTTTACCAAGTCAGTAGCACGTGAAGTTGCCAATCGTAATGTGCGCGTAAATGCTCTTGCACCAGGAATGATCGAGTCAGATATGACAGCTGTTTTGTCTGATAAGGTCAAGGAAGCGACATTGGCACAAATCCCAATGAAACAGTTCGGTCAAGCAGAACATATCGCAGATGCTACAGTGTTCCTGGCTGGACAGGATTATTTGACTGGACAAGTTCTCGCTGTTGATGGCGGACTTAGCATGTAAAAAATAAGGAAAGATATAGGTAAGACAGATGAAACTAAATCGAGTTGTAGTAACAGGTTACGGATTGACCTCTCCTATCGGAAATACTCCAGAAGAATTTTGGAACAGTTTGCAAACTGGGAAGATTGGAATTGGAGAAATCACTAAGTTTGACCACAGCGAATTTGCTGTGCACAATGCGGCAGAAGTTCAAGATTTCCCATTTGATAAATACTTTGTCAAAAAAGATACCAACCGTTTTGACAACTATTCTTTGTATGCCTTGTATGCGGCTCAAGAAGCGGTGACAAACGCAAATCTTGATGTAGAAGCAATCGATAAAGTTCGCTTTGGTGTCATCGTGGCTTCTGGTATTGGGGGAATTAAAGAAATCGAAGATCAGGTTATCCGTCTTCATGAAAAAGGTCCAAAACGTGTTAAACCAATGACACTTCCAAAAGCCTTGCCAAATATGGCTTCAGGAAATGTTGCTATGCGTTTCGGAGCAAACGGTATCTGTAAATCAATCAATACAGCCTGTGCCTCATCAAACGATGCCATTGGGGATGCCTTCCGTTCTATCAAGTTTGGTTTCCAAGATGTCATGTTAGTTGGTGGATCAGAATCATCTATCACTCCTTTTGCTATCGCTGGTTTCCAAGCTTTGACCGCCCTATCAACTACAGAGGATCCAACTCGTGCTTCTATCCCATTTGACAAAGACCGTAATGGTTTTGTGATGGGAGAAGGTTCAGGGATGTTGGTTCTTGAAAGCCTTGAACATGCTGAAAAACGTGGTGCAACTATCCTGGCTGAAGTAGTTGGCTATGGTAATACCTGTGATGCTTACCATATGACTTCACCTCATCCAGAAGGTCAAGGTGCGATTAAGGCTATGAAGTTGGCTTTGGAAGAAGCAGAAATTTCTCCAGAGCAAGTAGCTTACGTCAATGCCCACGGAACTTCAACTCCTGCTAATGAAAAAGGAGAAAGTGGTGCGATCGTAGCTGTCCTTGGTAAAGAAGTACCTGTATCTTCAACAAAGTCCTTTACAGGACACTTGCTTGGTGCTGCAGGGGCAGTAGAAGCCATCGCTACAATTGAAGCCATGCGTCATAACTATGTACCAATGACAGCTGGAACAAGCGAGTTATCAGACTATATCGAAGCGAATGTCGTTTATGGACAAGGCTTGGAACAGGAAATCCCTTATGCTATTTCAAACACTTTTGGTTTTGGTGGACACAATGCGGTTCTTGCTTTCAAACGTTGGGAGAATAAATAATTATGAATTTAAATGAGATCAAGGACTTGATGGCTCAATTTGACCAATCAAGTTTGAGAGAATTTTCTTATAAAAACGGAACGGACGAATTGCAGTTCAGTAAGAATGAAGCAAGAATGGCTTCTGAAGCACCAGCTCAAGTTGCTCCAGTGCCAACTGCAGTAGCTGCAAGTCCAGTAGTTTCTGCCCCTTCAACTCCAGTAGAGAGTTCTGTGGAAGAAGCTCCAGCACCAGCTGAAACGACGGTTGCTCCGGAGGGTGATGTTGTTGAGAGCCCACTTGTAGGGGTGGCTTACTTGGCCGCTGGACCAGATAAACCTGCCTTTGTCACAGTTGGAGACAGTGTTAAAAAAGGTCAGACTTTGGTGATCATTGAAGCCATGAAAGTCATGAATGAAATTCCTGCACCTAAAGATGGTGTGGTGACAGAAATTCTCGTTTCAAATGAAGAAATGGTTGAGTTCGGTAAAGGATTGGTACGCATCAAATGATCGATATTCAAGGAATCAAAGAAGCTCTACCCCATCGCTACCCCATGCTCCTAGTGGATCGTGTCTTGGAAGTGAGCGAGGATACCATTGTTGCCATTAAAAATGTGACCATCAACGAACCTTTCTTCAATGGTCATTTTCCTCAATACCCAGTTATGCCTGGTGTTCTGATTATGGAAGCCTTGGCACAGACTGCGGGTGTCTTGGAATTGTCTAAACCTGAAAATAAAGGGAAACTGGTCTTCTACGCTGGCATGGACAAGGTTAAGTTTAAGAAGCAAGTTGTACCAGGTGATCAATTAGTCATGACGGCTACCTTTGTAAAACGTCGTGGTACGATTGCCGTGGTTGAAGCAAAGGCTGAAGTAGATGGCAAGCTTGCAGCGAGTGGTACTCTTACCTTTGCAATTGGAAACTAAGGAGGTTCTCCATGTTTCGTAAAATTTTGATTGCCAACCGTGGTGAGATTGCGGTTCGCATTATCCGAGCTGCGCGTGAATTGGGCATTGCGACCGTAGCAGTTTATTCAACTGCTGATAAGGAAGCTCTTCACACTCTCCTAGCGGATGAAGCTATCTGCATAGGACCTGGTAAGGCGACAGAGTCTTATCTCAATATCAATGCGATTTTATCGGCTGCAGTCTTGACAGAGGCAGAAGCCATCCACCCAGGTTTTGGTTTTCTTAGCGAGAATTCTAAGTTTGCCACTATGTGTGATGAAGTGGGAATTAAGTTCATCGGTCCTTCTGGAGCTGTAATGGATACCATGGGAGATAAGATCAATGCGCGTGAGCAAATGATCAAGGCTGGAGTTCCTGTTATCCCTGGCTCTGATGGTGAAGTTCATACGGCTGAAGAGGCCCTGGCAGTTGCAGAAAAGATTGGCTACCCAGTCATGCTTAAGGCATCGGCAGGTGGTGGTGGAAAAGGGATTCGTAAGGTTGAAAAGGCGGAAGACTTGGTCGCAGCTTTTGAGACAGCATCCAGTGAAGCCAAGGCCAATTTTGGAAATGGCGCTATGTATCTTGAGCGTGTGATTTATCCAGCTCGTCATATCGAAGTTCAGATTCTTGCTGACCAAGAGGGACACGTCATCCACCTAGGAGAACGGGATTGTTCTCTTCAACGAAATAACCAAAAGGTCCTAGAAGAAAGCCCGTCCATCGCGATTGGCAAAACCCTTCGTCATGAAATTGGTTCTGCGGCCGTTCGTGCAGCGGAGTCTGTTGGCTATGAAAATGCAGGGACGATTGAATTTCTTCTCGATGAAGCGAGTGGTAATTTCTACTTCATGGAAATGAATACTCGTGTGCAAGTTGAACACCCAGTCACAGAGTTTGTTTCAGGTGTTGATATCGTGAAGGAACAGATTCGCATTGCTGCCGGGCAACCTTTACCTTTCAAACAAGAAGATATTGTCCTACGAGGTCATGCTATCGAGTGTCGAATCAATGCGGAAAATCCAGCATTTAACTTTGCTCCAAGCCCAGGGAAAATCACTAACCTCTACCTACCAAGTGGTGGAGTTGGCTTGCGCGTGGACTCAGCAGTTTATCCAGGTTATACCATTCCCCCTTACTATGATAGTATGATTGCTAAAATCATTGTTCATGGGGAGAATCGTTTTGATGCTCTTATGAAGATGCAACGGGCACTTTATGAACTTGATATTGAAGGAGTGCAAACCAATGCAGACTTCCAGTTGGATCTGATTTCAGACCGCCGAGTTATCGCTGGTGACTACGATACTTCCTTCTTGATGGAAACTTTCTTGCCAAAATACCAAGAAAAAGAATAGACTTTCAAACAGTATGAGAACTAAAAGGGGGAGTTATGGCTCTATTTAGTAAAAAGGATAAGTATATTCGGATCAATCCTAACCGTTCCGTAAGGCAGAAACCACAAGCCAAACCTGAGGTTCCGGATGAACTCTTCTCCCAGTGTCCTGGTTGTAAACACACCATTTACCAAAAGGATCTTGGGAGCGAACGAATTTGTCCCCATTGTAGCTATACTTTCCGTATTTCAGCTCAGGAACGCTTGGATTTGACGATTGATTCTGGTAGCTTTGTGGAGATGTTTACAGGTATTGAAACTCAAGATCCATTAAACTTTCCTGGCTATCAGAAAAAACTTGCAACAATGCGTGAAAAGACAGGTTTGGATGAAGCCGTACTAACTGGTACAGCTAGCATCAAGGGACAAAAAGTTGCCCTTGGGATCATGGATTCAAACTTTATCATGGCTTCTATGGGAACCGTTGTGGGTGAAAAAATCACGCGCTTGTTTGAGTATGCAACGGTAGAAAACTTGCCAGTCGTTCTCTTTACAGCTTCTGGTGGAGCCCGTATGCAAGAAGGAATCATGAGTTTGATGCAGATGGCTAAGATTTCTGCGGCAGTTCAACGTCATTCCAAGGTAGGTCTTTTTTACCTAACTATTTTAACCGATCCGACAACAGGTGGGGTGACCGCTTCTTTTGCTATGGAAGGGGATATTATCCTAGCGGAACCACAGAGTTTGGTTGGTTTTGCTGGACGTCGTGTTATCGAAAATACAGTTCGTGAGACCTTGCCGGATGACTTCCAAAAGGCAGAATTTCTGCTTGAACATGGATTTGTTGATGCAATTGTCAAACGGAGAGAATTGCCTGAAACAATTGCTAAATTAGTGAGATTGCATGGAGGAAGTCGCGGATGAATATTGCAAAAATAGTCAGAGAGGCACGCGAGCAGAGTCGCTTGACTGCACTTGATTTTGCCAATGGAATCTTTGACGAGTTTATCGAATTGCATGGAGATCGCTCTTTCCGCGATGATGGTGCGGTTATCGGTGGAATTGGCTGGTTAGGTGACCAAGCGGTAACTGTCGTTGGTATCCAAAAGGGAAAAAGTCTTCATGACAACCTCAAACGAAATTTTGGGCAACCCCATCCAGAAGGCTATCGCAAGGCTCTTCGTTTGATGAAACAGGCAGAAAAATTTGGTCGTCCAGTTGTAACCTTCATCAACACTGCTGGAGCTTACCCAGGTGTTGGAGCTGAGGAACGTGGACAAGGGGAAGCAATCGCCCGAAACCTGATGGAAATGAGTGATCTCAAGGTTCCAATCATCGCGATTATTATCGGTGAAGGTGGATCTGGTGGGGCCCTAGCTCTAGCCGTAGCTAATCGTGTCTGGATGTTAGAAAACTCAATCTACGCCGTACTTAGCCCTGAAGGCTTTGCCTCTATCCTTTGGAAGGATGGAAGTCGTGCTATGGAAGCAGCGGAATTGATGAAAATCACTTCACACGAACTTCTAGAAATGGGAATCGTAGACAAGGTAATCTCAGAGGCAGGACTGTCAAGTAAAGAACTGCTAGATTGCGTTAAAAATGAATTGCGTGCAGAACTAGATAGGTTGAAAGAACTACCACTCGACCAACTTATCGAAGAACGTTACCAACGCTTTAGAAAATACTAAGAAAATTTAAAAGCTAGAACAATTTGTTCTAGCTATTTTGATAATAGAGCATGGATAAATATGAATACTCTAGATAAATAAGAAAATAATCAATGATATATCCTCTATATTGCCCTAATAGAGAGTTTACCATTAGGAGAGAAAGAATGAAAAAGACAATACATTTAGGAATCTGTATGATTTTAATGTTCCTGTACATTTATTTAACGCCATTAGGAGCTATAACTCTAGCTAGAACCTTTGGTTTAGGAATGGACAGCTATATAATCTTCCTAGTTGGAGAAGTGTTACTTATTTTCTTTCTATTCATTTGGTGGTTGAAAAAGAAGAAGATGCTCTTTATCTTCGAGAAAAAGGGTTGGCGCTGGTCTTATCTCGCTTTCTTAGTGGCTAGCTTTCTTATCTATTCTTTTTTAAATGGATTTAGAATGCAGAATATTCGATTGATTGACCATAGCTTTATTTTCCAAGACCTTCTTTCAGAACTATACTTAAACGGAAGAGAAACGACTCTATCAAGTCTTGTATTTTTAATCTTTAACATTTCGATTGTACCTGTTGTTGAGGAGACAATCTATAGAGGTTATTTTATGAATACCTTCTTTCCGAAGTCGGAGTTTTATTTGGATGTGATCTTGTCTTCTTTCATCTTCGGGCTCAGTCACTTAGTTCTATCCCATCGTGACCCCATCAGTCTCATCATTTATAGTATTCTTGGTCTTCTATTTGCAGTTGTTTATCGAGTTACGGGTAGTCTTCGGTTTACCATTGTTTGTCATAGTTTCTATAATGCAATTCCCTATGCTCCGTCGATCTTATTTTATATCTATTATTTGAATTTTAGATAGTAGGAAGTTAGGAGATAAAGAAAAAAGAGTTTGATATTTGTCAAACACTTTTTCTAATTTAATGGGAAGATAGAGAAATCTCTTTTATCAATTTCTTATTTCTCAATGAGTAAAGCTACCATTTAGGGTGAAAAATTGACAGTTGAGGAGATAGACTATAAAATAGACAAAAAGATGTGTACTGTAGATGTAAGCTTACAAAAATTTATTTTAAGGAGCTACTTGATAGGACAGGTACAGAAACATTTACAGTTCTTTCATCTGAGGACTTAGAACAAGTTTCAGGTGGTGGCATGATTTGGGAAATGTACCAATAGAACAGATTTGTCATAAAGTATATCCTTTATGTTGGGAGTTTATAGAGGATATGTTGGAAATGTTTTATAGATGTCACAGTTTATTTTATTAGTTATTCTTTCTCTATAACAGATGCATCTAAGGATGCCTTAATAAAAACAACAGATGCAATTGGCGATGGCTTAAAAACAATAGGAGGGTGGTTTAGTTAATGGCAAAGATAAATAGAAAAAATAAAGCAAAGATTACTGATATAGAAAGAGAAAGATACCACGGGCCTTTGATTACAGATGGTGTTAGTTTAGTTTATATTAAGTTATATCCATGGATTGGTTTGGCATTAAGCGGTTTTATGTATTTGGTTGGAAGTTATGAAGATAATCTAGGTATCTTTAAAGGGCTTTCTTTGTTTTGCGGTGTTGTGAATATACTTGGCATTATCATTTCTTTTATTCCCTATTTAATAAATGCATGGAAGGCTTTAACATATTATTTAATAGCCCTCACAGTGTTAAGCTTAGTGATAGGTTTAGATTTTATTGGTTTGTTAATGGTTATTTCAGACGGCAATCCTATAGGAGCCAAGGTGATATATCAAGCCCCCCTCACTCCATTTTATGTTATCTTTATATTACTTCTTTTTATCTTTGCATGCGGTCTTTATGCTTGGTATTATCTGCCAAAGAATCGGGGGAAAGTCTGGGCCTTTAATCAAGTAAAAGGGGGAAGTAGAAAGAAAACATGGTGGAATAATTTTGCCGTAGCTTTTGCTGGGGCAACAATCATTCCCACCCTCCTAACAGGTCATATTCAGATTGCTTTTGGTGTTTTATTGGGAATTTTATTTACTTTGACCCTGCCAGCTGTAATAGTAGATGCGGTTTATGCAGCTATTTATATAAGAAAGCACCCTGATAGCGATGAATTAGTTTAAAGATAAGAACAATTAAGAAAGCAGTAAAGAAATATGGAAATAAGACCTAAAAAGTTAGTTCTTCATAATCAGTTTGGTTATGAAGAAGGTGGGTTGGGAAGTGTACCAGTCGAACAGATTTGTCATAAAGTATATCCCTTATGTTGGGAGTTTATAGAGGATATGTTAGATATGGTTTTTTCAGATGGCCCAGTATATTTTAAGAGTTATCCTTTTGGGGATAAAAAAACGATTTCTATTTTTACAACATTTGGAAATGCATATACCAAAATAGATAGATATAATGGACCCCCTAACTATTTGCCACTTGAATCCATTTCAAGTGGTTTTCTTTTGCTTTTCTCATCTTCTCAAGGT